>NZ_JACJSA010000028.1 GCF_014697545.1 Oscillatoria sp. FACHB-1407
TGGACCCACTCTCATCCATCCCGAACTGAGGTGTGAAACGCTGTTGCGGCAAAGATAGTTGGAGGGTAGCCTCCCGCAAAAATAGCTCAGTGCCAGGGTAAATATGGAACCTCCTCTCTAATCAGAGAGGAGGTTTTTGTTTGCAAATTTGTTTATAAGCTAGTGTCTTTGGTTTTGCAGTGATTCAAGAATATGTTTGATTTTTCTTTTTTGAGGGAACTTTAGAGAAGTAGAGCGTCACAGTTATTTCTGCTCGACAAGTACACCTAAACAGAGTACATCTATGGCTAGTGCAGGTTTGAACAAATGGATCGTCAGTGGCAATTTAGCAGCTGATGCTGAGATTAAAACAGTTGATTTGCGGGATGGGGAAAAGGCGCAAGTTGCCAAAGCAACTCTGTATGTTCGCAAACCTCGGAATCGAAAAGAGTCGTTCACAGTATCTTTAAGTATTTGGGAAAGTTCCGCTGCGTGGCGGAAGCTGCCCTACTTGAAGAAAGGGTCCTTGATCATTTGTACAGGCAGTGTAGAGCCTAGTCCTTATATTTCCAGTAACGGCAATGCCCCGAAAGCTGGTTTACAGATGTCTGTACTAGACGTAGATTTGGATACCATTCGTAATGGTGATGAGGAGGATTCTAATCAAAGTAATTCTGAGTTTGAGATGTCGCAGGAATCAGTTCCCGCTTAAGAATTATTTACTGGTTCCGAGGTGGTCACTCAATCTAGAAATTTTGCAACGGACTTAGGGATCTTTACTGAAAGGGGGCACTTGGCTTAATCAAGTACCCCTTTGTGTAATGTTGAGGTTTTGAAAGCCTCTTTCAAAACCTATTAGGGTTGTGAGGGATTATGGGTTGGCAAAGGTATTAATCTCCCCACCGCCGCGAGAATAAGGTGCAGTAAACGGTGCAGGTTCGGGATCAGGGGCTTCGTATTGGGGTTGTGCTTGTCTAGGGTTTGTACTGGACGGAAGATTGTAAGGATTAACGAGGTTACCTTGATTAATTCCATAGGATGGAGTTTGCATTGTCGATCGCCCTGATCCAGTTTGAGGTAACGCAGGTGGTACTAGTTGAGGAGCAGACGGTAACCCAGGTAAGGTTTGAGTTTGACCTGTGTTGTTATAGGCGTTACTAGGTGCACTTGAGGGCGTGGTGCGTAATACAGGTGGGAGGGTGTAACCAGTAGTGCCTATGGGAGGCGAAGTTTGTAATGAGGTTGAAGGGAGTAATCTACTGGGAACCGGTTGTCCAGGTTGTAATCGTCCGTCCAAGGCAGACTGATTGCTGGCAGTTTGAGACAACGGATTGTTTTGCCGTGTGGACTGGGCATTCGTCGTGTTTAGCGATCGCTCTAAGGGGCTGCTGTTAGCCCCATTGTTGGCACGAGAATTATATTGCTGTATGGCTGAACGTAACGGACTTTGAGCTGACTGTGTTGAGTTACCTAATAAGTCAAAGCCTGGAGCAAAACCTGAATTTAAGCTGCTATTTGCGACAGGAGAGCTGTTATTGCTGCGACCAATACCCGGTAGGTTGAGGTCAAACAATTGAGTATTTTGAGGAGTAGCCGCAAAAGGGTTGCGCCGATTAGCTGTAGATGGTGTTTCAGCAGTCGTTGAAGGTCTTAGTGTGCTCGTAACCGTTGGGGTTTGTTGCTCATCAGGATTGGGAGCAGCTTGAGATGGATCTACATCCGTAGCATTAGGTTGTTCTGTTGGCGAGGGGGTGTTGAGTGCTAAATCGTTAATTAAAACAGGCAGACTATCAATATCAACTCCAATTGCGCTGTCTTCTTGAGATGGAAATGCTCCATATTGCTCAGAATCTGGCAAATTGTCTAAGCTTGCAACCCCAGATGTAGAGGTGTAGTTTTCATCAGACATGAACCACTCTGGATGCTTCCAGTATTCTGAAAACAGGATAACTGCCAACAGCATTGCTGCTGCTGATCCCCAAACCATTGGTCGCTTCAAAATCCGTAGTCTTCCCCGGAGATACCGGAGTGAATTAGGCAGTTTGTGTGACAGTGGCATTGTTAGAGGTAGTTGTTTTAGGGTTGATGGTAGTTAGCAGTATATTGGTTCAATCCTAATAGTTATTTTAAGCAATGTCCTTTGTTCTTTAAGAATCCGTAAAACGGAAAAAGTTTCCGTTTCAGACAGAAGCGGTATTTTATTGCCCCTCATATGCTGCTTGGTGAGGTGAATTAGGTTTGTGGCTGAACTACCAATCGATGCAATTTTAGAGTTATTTTGCTGATCGGATTAGTAGAGCGATACCAGCGGCTAGACCAAATAGGTTAGGTAACCAAGCTCCCAAAAACGGGGATATATTGCCAGTTTGAGCGATCGCCCCACTGACGACAACTGACAGATAGTAGGTGAAGATGATGAGGACACTGATTGCGAAGCTTGTGGCTCTGCCTGTGCGTTGTAATCTCATTCCCAAGGCTGCCCCTACCAAACCATAGGCAATACAAACAAAGGGAAGGGCATACTTCTGTTGAATGCGAACTCGCAATTCCCGAATTTTAGGTTCATTTCCTCCGCTCTCGATCAGGTTTAGATACTCCAAGGACTGAGCAATATTCATCTCATCGTAGTCGCGTTGACGAGAAGCCAAATCAAGGGGTTCTCTGGGTAGTTTCAATTGTTGCTGCTGAAACTTGACGATATTGCGGAACGAACCGTCAGCAGATACGACATAAATGGTGCCGTCAAAGAAATCCCAAGTGTTCTGTTCTCCATTCCATAGGGCTGAACGAGCACTGACGATTTGATTTAGCCCTTCCTGAGAAAAATCGAGGATCGTTAATCCCTGCATTTGTTCGCCATCAAACTCTCTGGCGTAGAACAAGCGTGATAGAACTTGCTCATCTTCGCCATCGGGTTGTTCTACAGTTTGAAACTCTTGATAGAGAATATTTTGTTCCTGAAACGAAGGATTTTCCTCATTGAGAGCTTCTTGAAGCGTAACGGTTGCTTCGTAGTTAGCGGCGGGAACGAGCAGTTCATGGAAAGCAAAGGTTAAGCCAGTCACAAAGATACAGAGTACCAGTGCTGGAGCCACCATGCGATAAGTACTAACCCCACAGCCACGCATTGCAACAAGTTCGCTATCGCTAGAGAACCGACCATAGGTCATCAAGGTTGCCAGCAGGATGGACATGGGAAATGAGTAGACGATGAACTGAGGCATTTTGAGCAGCAATACCTTGAAGGCGATCGCCAAGGGTAGTCCTGACTCTGTGACCCGTCGAATGAGCTCGAACAAGCTGTCTACTGATACACCCAGCGACGTGAACATGCCTACGCCAAACAGAAATGGCAAGATTAACTCCGCCACGATATAGCGATCCATGACAGACAGTTGAGGCAGCCAGTACCAAAGATTGAATTGGGGGCTAGGAGATTTTGAAAAACCGATGGTCATAAAGACTGTGAGGGTGCAGGAGACGATCAGGGTTGAAAGCTGTCGCCTAAGTAGTATTGCCGGACTAAAGGGTTGCCATACAATTCTTCAGCACTACCGGATGCCAGGATTTGTCCATCTCGCATGATGTAAGCCCGATCGGTAATGGCTAGCGTTTCACGAACGTTGTGATCGGTGATGAGAATACCCATGTAGCGATCGCGCAGTTTAGCGATGATGCTTTGAATCTCGGCTACAGCGATAGGGTCAACTCCGGCAAAGGGTTCGTCTAGGAGTAAAAACTTAGGTCCTTCACGTCCTGCGGCTAAGGCTCTAGCCAATTCAGTGCGACGGCGTTCGCCACCGGAGACTTTGACTCCTGAAGTAGATGCAATGCGTTCTAGACGAAACTCTTTGAGAAGATGATGCAGGCGATCGCGGTGTTCATGGCGGGGAATATCAGTCTGTTGCATCACCAACAGAATATTATCTCGTACACTCAGATTTCTAAAAATGCTAGGTTCTTGAGCCAGGTAGCCAATCCCTAAACGGGCGCGTTTTGAGATAGGCAACGCTGTAATATCCAAATCATTGAGCCAAACCCGTCCATAATCTGGTTTTTCTAAGCCAGTTGCAATGTAAAAAGTTGTAGTTTTGCCTGCTCCGTTTGGTCCTAACAGCCCAACGACCTCGCCTCTAGCGACAGAGAGGTTAACGCGGTTCACAACAACGCGCCGACCATAGGACTTATGGATATTCTCCAGAACAATCTTCAAAGGCTTACTCTCGGTGATCCCAGCGTGATAAAAGATGGTTTAGATTTTATCAGAGGGAGTCGCATCTCGTTAGACCTGAATAGCTTAGAAAAAATAGAAGAGAGCAGAGAGTCAGGAATGATTTGGGCAATCATCACCCAACATCGATCTCTAAGCACCCTCTTCTGGCTCTAGCTTATGGTGATGCGATCGGGTACTCAACCCAGCATCCAGAGAGACTGGGCTCGAAACCTGACTTCCCCGGTAACGGCTAAGGTGATGTGGGTGGACTGATGGGAGTCTTAAATTCTGGTTTAGGGTTAAAGTCTGAACTGGGTTGGGGAGAGGCTTCAGGAGCTTCGGAGGGGATTGTTGTCGTCACCGCTGCTGTAGGGCTTGGAGCGATCGGTGGATTTGGATCAGGCACAATGTAAATTGCCTCAACCTGTTGTTCACCATCAGGCACAGCTACAAACCGCCCTTCATCAATCAAATAAGTGACGGTTTCCCCGCGTAAACTGTTGCCATTCTGTAGAACATAGACATTGCCACTTAAGACAATGCGACGTTCACGGCTGTAGTATTGCGCTTGTACCGAGGTCGCCTGAATCTGTCGAGCAGGGTAGTTGATCTGTACATTGCCACGCGCCGTGATGACTCCAGTGACCGCGTTTGCTTCTTGAATATCAGAGCGTAGCGTCAAGGCTTGGTTAGCACTGGTTGGGGCTTGGGCGATCGCCGTATGAGTGGGCATTGGAGAGGAGATTGCTCCTGCTACGACAGCGGTTGCAACCAGCATCTGTTTTAGGGATAAGTAGGATTTGATAGGCTTGGGCGATCGTACGTTAAGTCCCATAAGCTCCACTGTTTTAAGAATTAAGTATTGGTTTATGACTATCGATGGTGATGAGTGTCCCCCTACTTTATCCCAAGCTTAAGTTGAGGAACACCAAATAGAGGGATACGTGAGGGTTGTATACATAAATATCCTCTAAGATCATCACGCTAGATAGTATCAAAAGTTCCAGGAAATCAGCATAGATTTTAGGTTCTGCTGTTTCAAGCTGGGCACCTATTAGATGTTGAGCCGTTGGTAAATGACATCCAGATGTTTGAGATGGTGTTGTGGGTTAAAACACTCCTCGATCTCTGTGGGAGAGAGATGGGCTGTGACTCGTGGATCTTGAGTAATCAGCGTGTGGAAATCTCCAGTGGGGGTGTTCCACGCCGTGTGAGCGCAGGATTGGACAACTGCATAGGCATCTTCCCGGCTCATGCCTTTGTCAACGAGGGCTAAGAGCACCCGTTGACTAAACACTACTCCTCCATAGCGATTCATGTTGCGTTCCATGTTTTCCGGGTAGACGAGCAGGTTTTTCACCAAGTCGGTCGTCTCCGCAAGCATATAATGGGTCAGGATGCAGGCATCGGGGAACATGACCCGTTCAACGGAGCTATGAGAAATATCGCGTTCGTGCCACAGGGCGATATTTTCTAAAGCGGCGATCGCATGTCCTCGAATGATACGTGCCAGACCTGTCAACCGTTCTGAGCGGATGGGGTTGCGCTTGTGGGGCATGGCAGAGGAACCCTTCTGCCCCTTCGCAAAGAACTCCTCGACTTCTAAAACATCAGTGCGTTGCAGGTTGCGGATTTCAACGGCAAACCGTTCGATCGACGCAGCAAGGAGAGCCAGTGCCTGGATGTATTCCGCATGGCGATCGCGGGAGATGACCTGAGTCGAAGCGGTATCGGGTTCTAGTCCCAGATTTTGACAGGCGATTGCTTCAATGCGGGGATCAATGTTGGCGTAGGTGCCAACGGCTCCAGAGATTTTTCCAACCGCAATGGTGTTGTGTAACCGACAGAGGCGATCGCGATGGCGCAAAACCTCGGCTAACCAACCTGCCAGCTTAAAGCCAAAGGTGATCGGTTCGGCATGAATTCCGTGCGATCGCCCGATCATTACCGTGTCGCGGTGTTGCTGTGCTTGATAGCGAATTGCCTGAGTCAGTGCCTCTAGCTGTTCCAGGATGACGTCTAGACTGGCAATCAGTTGCAGTGCCAATGCGGTATCGAGCACATCGGAGCTAGTTAATCCCAAGTGAATGTAACGTCCCGCATCGCCAACGTACTCATTAACGTTTGTTAGGAACGCGATCATGTCATGGCGAACCTCTTTTTCAATCTCCAGCACCCGCTGGGGATCAAAGTTCGCTTTGGCTTTAATTTCTTCGACTGCCTCGTGAGGAATGTAGCCCAATTCTGCCTGCGCCTCACAAACGGCAATCTCGACCTGCAACCAGGTTTTTAACTTATAGGTTTCTGTCCACAATTCGCCCATTTCGGGCAAGGTATACCGCTCAATCAAGGCTCGTGCCGCAAAATACAACCGTTAATTGTACAACTTAGAGCACGGGTCAGTCTGTAGAAACGGGGCAATCGTTAGTGGTCAATTGTTAATGGTCAGTGGTCAATCGTTAGTGGTCAATCGTTAATGGTCAGTGGTCAATCGTTAGTGGTCAATCGTTAGTGGTCAATCGTTAATGGTCAATCGTTAATGGTCAATAGTCAGTGTCGATAGTCAATCGTTAATGATGCATGGGCAATTGAGAGGTTTAGATCCCCGGTTTCTCGCGGAGGCTTCTCAAAGCGATCTGATTCACCTCCTGGAAACTGGGGAATTTGGGAAAAGTCCCACATAGGGCAGTGGGCTTAACAGTCCTCATCAGTGCTCATGGTCAAGATCTGAGGTCAATCAACGCTTAACCATGAACGATCAACTATTGACTATTGACTATCAACTATTGACCATTGACTATCAACCATTGACGATTGACTATCAACCATTCCCTACTGCCTCAACTCATGTAGTCCTGGATAGCTTTGACATCCAGGGGTTGAGATTGGAGGGCACGAATGGCAGCGGCGGTTGCTTTTGCTCCGGCGATCGTGGTGATCGTGGGAATTTTGTAGGCAAGAGCGGTACGTCGGAGGATGCGATCGTCGATTTGAGCCGCCTCCCCGATTGGAGTGTTAAGAATCAGTTGGACTTTTTGGTTTTTGATGGAGTCCATGATGTTGGGGCGACCCTCGTGCAGTTTGAGCACTAGATCAACCTCTAAATCATTACTTCGCAACACTTGCCGGGTGCCTTCGGTGGCGACGACATCCAGACCTAGTTCAATCAGATCTCGAACTACGGGGACGGACGCATCTTTGTTGCGATCGTTCATGGACACAAACACAGTGCCTTTGAGGGGTAGCCTTTGAGAGGCTGCTAGTTCTGCTTTGGCAAAGGCTTTGCCAAAATCGGTATCGATCCCCATTACTTCACCTGTGGAGCGCATTTCGGGTCCCAAAATGGTGTCGGTTCCCGCAAATTTCTCA
Source organism: Oscillatoria sp. FACHB-1407 (assembly GCF_014697545.1). Lineage (GTDB taxonomy): Bacteria > Cyanobacteriota > Cyanobacteriia > Elainellales > Elainellaceae > FACHB-1407. The sequence goes on from NZ_JACJSA010000028.1 coordinate 7,562, forward strand.
AAAGGCAGAACGGCTTCTTTAACGGCAATGTGTTTGGGAATGATTTCCTGAGTGTAGTTCAATGATTGCAGTGTTTCACCTGCCATGACCCGCACTGCCATTTTTGCCAGGGGAACGCCGATCGCCTTGGAGACAAAGGGCACAGTCCGGGAGGCACGGGGGTTTGCTTCCAGGATGTAGACTTGATCGCCCTGGACGGCAAACTGAATGTTCATCAGCCCCACAACCTTGAGGGCTTGCGCCAGTTGAATTGTCCAGTTGCGAATGATGTCGAGCACTTCAGTTGCAAGGGTAATCGCTGGAATGGAGCAAGCGGAGTCCCCAGAGTGAATGCCAGCCTGTTCGATGTGCTCCATAATGCCGCCGATCACAACCTGTCCCGTCTGGTCAGCGATCGCATCCACATCGACTTCGATCGCGTTCTCCAGGAACTTGTCGATCAGGATGGGATGGTCGGGTTCGACCTGCACGGCATAGGTCATGTACCGTTCCAAATCAGCATCTGAGTAAACGATCTCCATGGCGCGTCCACCCAACACATAGCTGGGGCGAACGACAACGGGGTAATTGATGTTTTGGGCAATCTTGAGTGCCTCTTCAAAGCTGCGGGCGATGCCATTGGGAGGTTGGCGGATGTCGAGTTCCCGCAGGATCTTTTCAAACCGCTCCCGATCTTCAGCAATGTCGATGGAGTCGGGTGACGTGCCCCAAATTTGAGGAATGGAGCTAGCACCCTGGCTCTTAAGCTGTTCCAGATAACTCTGTAGAGGAACGGCTAACTTGAGAGGCGTTTGTCCTCCAAACTGGATGATGATGCCTTCGGGGTGCTCTGCCTCCAGGATGTTGAGGACATCCTCTTTGGTGAGGGGCTCAAAGTAGAGGCGATCGCTTGTGTCGTAGTCAGTTGAAACCGTCTCCGGATTGGAGTTGACCATGATCGTCTCAAAGCCGCGATCGCGCAGAGCATAGGAGGCGTGACAACAGCAGTAGTCAAACTCAATGCCCTGACCGATCCGGTTGGGACCACTGCCCAGGATCATGATCTTGCGCTTTTCAGAGGGCAAGACTTCTGATTCCGTTGCGACGGAGGGTTGAGCACTAGAGCTAGCGTCAGAACTGGTCTCAAAACACTCAAAGCTGCTCTCGTAGGTGGAGTAGTAGTAGGGAGTGAACGCCTCAAACTCCGCTGCACAGGTATCGACGGTTTTGTACACCGGGATGACCGCATGTTGCTGACGATAGGCGCGTACCTCATCCTCAGTGGTTTTGGTTGCATAGGCGATTTGGCGATCGCTAAAGCCCTGTTGCTTAATCGCAAACAACTGTTCGCGGGTGAGCTTGGTCAACTGCGATCGCTTCAAAAACTTCTCAGTCTCGACCAACTCAGCCAGCTTGTCCAGAAACCACAGGTCGATGCTGGTCAGTTCATACACCTCTTCAACGCTCATCCCCATCTGTAAGGCATGGCGGACGGTAAAGATCCGTTCCGGATTGGGTGTGCGTAAGCCTGCCCGAATCTGCTCCAAGCTGGGCAACTTTTCGGAGCGATCGCATCCCCATCCGGCGCGTCCTGTTTCGAGCGATCGCAAAGCCTTCTGGAACGACTCCTGGAACGTCCGCCCGATTGCCATTGCCTCCCCAACCGACTTCATCTGAGTCGTCAGGACGGGACTGGAGCCAGGGAATTTTTCAAAGGCGAAACGAGGAATCTTAGTAACTACGTAGTCAATGGTCGGTTCAAAACTGGCGGGCGTCTTCTTGGTGATGTCGTTGGGAATTTCATCCAGCGTATAGCCGACCGCTAACTTAGCTGCCATTTTGGCGATCGGGAAGCCTGTCGCCTTGGAAGCCAACGCTGAACTACGAGATACCCGTGGGTTCATCTCAATGACAATCACCTGACCCGTCAATGGATTGACAGCAAATTGAATGTTGGAGCCACCTGTCTCAACCCCAATCTCGCGAATGATTTTGATGGAGGCATCCCGTAGCCGCTGATATTCCTTGTCGGTCAGCGTTTGGGCAGGGGCAACCGTGATCGAATCTCCGGTGTGAATGCCCATTGGGTCGAGGTTTTCAATGGAACAGATGATGACGACGTTATCGGCGAGATCGCGCATCACCTCTAATTCGTACTCTTTCCAACCCAGGAGCGACTGCTCGATCAGAATTTGAGAAACTGGGCTGGCATCCAGACCTGACTGAGCAATCTCTTCAAATTCCTCCTGGTTGTAGGCAATACCGCCACCAGTGCCGCCTAAGGTAAAAGCAGGACGGATGATCAGGGGGTAAGTGCCGATATCCTGGGCGATCGCCTTTGCCTCCGCCATATTTTCGGCTAACCCAGAGGGGCACACATCAACACCAATGCGCTGCATCGCCTCTTTAAATAGCTTGCGGTCTTCTGCCATCTCAATTGCAGGCAGCTTTGCGCCGATCAACTCTACGCCATACCGTTCCAATACCCCAGTTTTAGCCAGCGTCACGGCTAAGTTGAGGGCAGTCTGTCCGCCCATCGTTGGCAACAAAGCATCCGGTCGCTCTTTGGCGATGACCTTCTCTACAAGCTCTGGGGTGAGTGGCTCAATGTAGGTGCGATCGGCAATTTCAGGGTCGGTCATGATGGTGGCGGGGTTGGAGTTGACCAACACCACTTCATAACCCTCATCCCGTAATGCTTTACAGGCTTGAGTTCCTGAATAGTCGAATTCGCAGGCTTGCCCAATCACGATTGGTCCAGAACCAATCAGCAGAATTTTTTCAATATCGGTGCGGCGAGGCATAAAGCAGTGCCCAAGTCAAAATGCATAAATCCCAATCATTTTAGAGGCTTTCCTGGAAAATTAATGTGTGTTATTGCACCCAAGTTTTAAGGTTTTGTGTTAACGATTTGATAATGCAATTAACAAACTGACCAGAATCAGCCCAGTGAGGAACAGCCAACCTGCGTTGCGCTGTGCCCATAATCTAAAAGAATCGCGGGGTTTGGCAGGAGGAGATCCTAAAATCGGTTGCGAACGATCGTGATAGAGTGTGCATTCCTTAGCAAAGGGACGTTGCGGAAAATTGCACGTATCATCCTCGTGATAAGTACAGGTTGAACACAGCGACTCCTTCCCTGTGGCTCGATATAACGTGATGCCGGGATGTCCATGAGCTTTTAACGTAGTGCGACAGTAGGGACAGGCGATCGCTTGAGTGTCAACGGGCTGATGACAACGAGGACATTCCAGCATCAGGGATGATTGATAGTTTTCTCCTTGATCCTAGCCGATCGCCTCCACAAAACTTGAAGAATTATTAACCGCAATCTCAACGTCAGCCTGGACTAAATCTCTGACGAATCACATTGACAGACTTTGCCTGATCTCACGCCGAGTTTGCTGTTGCAACCGCTAAAGTCCTTGCTTCAAACTTGGGTTAACGACTGCCCCTGATTAACGTCAGTTCGGTTGAAGAGCCCGGCGAATGAATTCGCGGCTACTAGAGCGAAGTCCGCCGACGCGGACTCCGGAAAAGGCAGGATTTGACGAACCAACACAGGTCGGTTTTGTTCCGATAGCGGCGGTTTTAACCGCCGCTATCCTGATCCCGAATTCCCGTTAACTAGAAAGTTATGGCTGAAGAAACGTCTGCACTTGGTATCGTTTTGACTCTAGCAATTGGTACGTGTCCCCCATTTCCTGTGAGAATATTTCCTCTGTTTTTTGCAAATCCTCTGGGGGGATCGATTGCCACTTCTCAAAACTTGCCCAATGTATGACGACGACGACTTCAGTTGGATCGTCAGAGTTAAGCCAAACTTCTTTCCTCAAGAAACCTGAAGTTTTTGCCAGAACAGGTGTCCAAATATCCGAATCTAACCGAACAAACTGCTCTCGTAATTCAGAAGCGACTGTAAACCTTAAAAACTCAACAACCACGCCAAAACCCTCAATTCCATGCCTGAATCAATTTAAATTTCATTGCTTTTTGACCTCTTTTATTCCTTATTCTGAACGCTAGTTGCCCTGCAAGATTTGCCACAATAGAACGGTAGACAAAACGCAATCAGCTTTGTCGTGCGATAGATCCCCATCCCATCGTAATTTTTAGTGAAAGTATAGGACCCTAACATGGATAGTAATAATCTACTCAAACAACTACTGATGATTGGTGTTGGCACTACATCATTAGTCGCTGATAAGCTGCGTCAAGTCAGTGATGAATGGGTGAAGGACGGCAAGTTGGATGCCGAGCAAGCCAACAGCTTTGTGAATGATCTGATGCAGCAGATGAAGTCTGAACAGAGCAACTTGGAGACTCAAATGCAGCGTCAACTCCGCAACGTCCTGCAAGATTTGGGTGTGCCCCGGCAAAATGAGATGGACGAATTACGGGGACGACTCGATCGATTGGAGCGTCAAGTCCGCGATCTAGAAAATAAGCTCTGGCGTTAAAACCATCAATAGAAACGGTTAACTGGAAATTGTTAACAAGCTGCGTCGCGATCGCACCCAAATACTCACTTGGTATTAGACTGAAATCGATCCATATCAACGCCGAGGCTTTAGGATCAGAGCGGTTGTCCTAAAACCAATCGTTACCGAGCTAAACCCGGTTTTATTTCAGGAGGTCAGATTTTGCGGGAAATCTTAATTAGCGTTGGAGTCATGCTAGTTTGTGTAGTGCTGGTGGTGATTGCTCAGGTGCTACCCCAACCAGAGGCGATCGCAGCGAACAAACAAACCCCCGTTGCTACGCTTTCAACTCCTGCCGCCGAACAAATTGCTCAAGGACCTGAATCCTCTACTTCAACCCCAACTGTGATTAACTCTGAAAATTCTGAAAATATTGTCACAACTGAGTCAGGCTTACAATACATCGATCTGGTCGAAGGTACGGGTGCTACGCCTCAACGCGGTCAGACTGTCATTGTGCACTACACCGGGACTCTGGAAGATGGCACCAAATTCGATAGTTCTCGCGATCGCAACGCGCCTTTCTCCTTTCCGTTGGGGACAGGACGGGTGATTCGTGGTTGGGATGAAGGCATCAGCACTATGAAGGTGGGAGGTCGTCGCCAGTTGATCATCCCTCCCGATTTGGGTTACGGCGCACGCGGTGCAGGTGGAGTCATTCCTCCAAACGCTACTCTAATCTTTGATGTTGAGTTGCTTAGAATCAACGGATAACCCCGGTTGAATAATCTACATTGAGATTGTGTTTAGAGATTAGGTGTGCCCTATCTCTATTTCAGTTTTCACAACACAACATAGCATTGAGCGGATAGAACTCGTTTTTAACAGTGATGTTAGAAACGAGTTTTTTGATGCCAGGTCAGGTTTACGCCTGCGGCTAAGGTTTCAACGCCCAAAACTCCTATCCTGATTTGCTTTCAACCTTTAACCTGGCAGCCTTTAAAGGGGCGATCGCTTTGCTGCTCAGGAGGGAACTATCTCCATACCGTCCCGTCTTCTTGGAGAGCTAATGGAAAATAAGGCAAACGCAAACAACGTCAGGGTTTAGTGTCTTTGCGAAATTTCCTAGTTGGATGATTTTAGCTGTTTGAACAAAAACCGTCTTCAGGTATATTGTCCAAGTCTTTAAAGAAAGCTTAAATTTGGTTAATCAAATCTTCTTGCTCAGCAAGTGTATTTCATGGCTCCAGGCATTTCTTCAAATCAGGGCAAAATCCTCCCGTTCAGCCCGAACTAGGTATAGCATCCATGAATGACTCCACTCCAACCTTTATTTTTACTACCATTCCCCCTGAACGTGTCGGGCTACGTGGCGAGTATGATTACAACGGGCTGGCAAAAAGGGTCCGTCTAGCACTTGAACACCAGTTTGCCCCAGAGCAAATCGAAAATTTGCAGATAGGTCAAAGGGGTGCCGTTGTGCTTCTTAAAGGAGAAGTTCACAATCGACACTTGTTAAACGAACTAGTGACCGTTGCAATCAAAATCGATGGTGCTGTTGGCGTTGAAGTCAATGGCGTTAGTATTTACGAAGCACCTCAGTCTTACACCTGGCAACAGGACAGTGACCTGGAAATGTTCTCCTCTTACGCCTACTGACTTCACCCTCAGTCTTTAATCAAAACGGCACCTGCTTAACGGTAGTTAACGAATTGCAGAGCTACTGGAAAATCTTCCTGCTTCAATCGCTGAATGATGGCTTGCAAGTCATCTTTTGACTTAGCGGAGACTCGTACAGCATCACCCTGAATCGATGCTTGTACCTTCTTGAACTCATCTCGAATCATCTTGGAGATTTGTTTGGCTAGATCGGCAGCAATCCCTTTGCGGAGTTTAATTTCTTGACGCACTCGATTGCCGCTAGCAGATTCAATCTTGCCATAGTCAAAAATCTTCAGTGAGAGATTCCGTTTAGCGGCTTTTGTGTTTAATACGGTGTGAACTGCATCCAGAGTAAACTCACTGTCGGTGTTGATGACGATCGCCTCATCCCCTAACTCCACAGTTGTTTTGGTATCCTTCAGGTCATAGCGGCTTTTGATCTCACGCACCGTTTGGTCGATGGCGTTGACCAGTTCTTGGCGGTCAAAGTCGCTGACGATATCAAATGAGAAAGTCTCAGCCATGAGTAGTGTCAAGAATAAACGGGATAGTGGTACGGGTGTAATAATTTTTGTGGGTTGGGGATTATTTCCAAACGCCACAAAAATATGACTTGTATAAACGTGATTCTATGAGTATAAAAATCTTCGCTCAAAAGAGTTTGAGCGATTTAAGAATTGATATGGATCAGGCTCAGTGCGATTAGGGTCGCTGTGCTCACAGAGCCGATGCCAAACATCAGCGATCGCCCCAATGGAATGTTGAGGATATAGAAGACTGAGAACAAGAATCGAGCAATCAGATGGGCGATCGCGGCTCCCGTAATCAAGGTTCCTCCAGTTTGCGTGACATACGCCATCAAAGCAGCAGGAGCAAACAGGGTAAATGCCTCAAAGGAATTTTGGTGTGCCCACGTTGCCCGTTGAGCATAAGGAGGCAACTTATCAAACAACGCACGGGGAGCAGCCATGTCATAACCCACTTGAACCCGTCCGATGACTACCAGGAGAAAGGGTAGGTAGATCAAAACTGCGGCGATGGCGATCGCATACAACAACGTAACCGATGACGGTAATTGCTCTAAAAAAGCCATACCGAGAGGATCAAGGGTTAATCAAAATAGAACAACGTAACTAGCTTGCGCTGCTCCTCTGCATCCTTACAGGTTTTGAGCAGGGTATGGCTGTCATGAAACGCAAAACAGACCAACTGCTGACAGCGAGAGACAATTTCTTGATTACAGACGGCACTTGCTTCTGCTAACGAGAGATGATCATTCGCAGGGTTCTCAACCAGATGCATTACCTGTTCCAACTGCTCACGCGATTCCCTCGGTTGCCGTTCCAGGCTCTGAGGCAAAATGACAGTCAATAGATTAGGATCAGCCCGCATTGCCCCACGAATGGCAGCAGAATTTGTACCCGTTGCGCCAGATGTCAAGAGTCGATTACCAGCTAGAACCAGAGCATAACTCATTAACTCAATCAAATGCTGATGAGTAATGGGTACGTGACGCGACCCCAACACCGCAATTCGCTTCGACCCAGTCTGTTGGATCGTCGCTAATTCCTGCAAAAAATCATCTACCTTAGGTAGATCTATGGATTGACTCAAAGACACGACCAGCCTAAACAACCCAGATATTGTAGCAGGTGTAAAGGAACAGATCGCAGACTGAATTGAGAAATTTCGGGAGAACAAGCGTTGTTAAACGCTTTACATGACGTCACCACACCACATCTATCAAAGCGGATTTGAAGGCATATCTCTCATAAACATCAAGGTGCTTTCAGCAAAATGACCTGATGAAGCAGGTGTTTTACCAGTGGAAGGTGTAGATGGAGGGCGATCGCCCCTCTGAGGCACAGCACTTTGGATTTCGTCGATTTGACTCATTAATTCTGGAGATACCTCGTCCAAGGTGCGATTTGCAAAACAACCAAAGAAACTAAACGTTAAACTGCCTAAACGGATTTGATCTCCATCTTGTAAAGGGGCTACATGTCGGATTAATTCCCCATTAACAAAAGAACCATTGCTGCTGTTTAAATCAATTAATTGAAACCCCTGATTACCGCAATATTGAATAGCTGCATGACAACGAGACAAACGTTTGTCTGGAATCGAGATCATAACCCGACGAGAATCACGCCCAATCGTCCAGGTAAATTGAGGTTGTACAAGAGCTTGTGTATGCCCATTAGACAAATTAGTAACAAGATAAACCTGGTCATTAGAAACCACACCTTGAATGTAGGGTAATGCTTTACTTGAGAAAGCTTTGTGCCCCGAATTCTCTAAATTCAAAATCTCATCCAACAGTTCTCGCCGTTGTTCGTAAAGCTTCAAAAACAATTGATAAAGCCCTAATCGACGATTTAACTCTGGGTTTGCAACTGTATCTAGTGATTCTAATGAGTCGAATGGATCGGAACTAAAAAAAGAGTTTGACCCTAACATATCAAATTCCACAATTTACAAACGGCGAATATCTATGAATATCTATACTGATCAGACAAGTTGCATTTTCAATGTAGGGGGCGTCAAGGTATGTTCTCGTCCATGTACCTATTTCTGAACACGCATCAGCGTCCATTTGGGTTAAGCCCCTGGCAAATCAATTTGTGGTTACCAGAGCCAAATCTGCCTGCGCAGACTATGAAAAATCAAGGGTTTTACCAAGCCGATGCAGGTCGTTTTACTCCTATAGCGGTGGTTCCTACCGCCAAGATCCTGCTCCCGAACTCAGGTTCATCAGGTTAATTCGACAAACACTTAACTTCTAACATTTCTGCGATTCACCCTGTACTCTAGCTTAGAGTTCCCTATACTGAAGCAGAAACCGCACGAATACGGGAGTTAACGTGGAACAATTCTCAGTGCTACGGAGTCTAACCTTTAGGAGACGTACTGTCTCCCCTGGGGGGTTGGGGGGCTAACCCCTTGGGTAAAAGTCTCATAGCACCTTCTCGTAACGAACGTCAGTTCGGTTTAAGAGCCCGGCGAATGAATTCGCGGCTACTAGAGCGAAGTCCGCCGGTGCGGACTACGGAAAATTAAGGTTTGACGAACCGACACAGGTCGGTTTTGCTCTTATTTCGGCGGTTTTAACCGCCGAAATCCTTATTCCGAATTCACGTTAACTAATAAGAAAAATCCTCTTGAACTGGATTTGAGTTCAAGAGGATTTTTTAACGATGAGAGATGACTAGGCAATAACGACTTTATTCATCGTCATCGTCAATATCGTCTTCAAAATCGTCATCATCATCAATGATGGGCGAATAAGAATCATCGTCATCATCATTAGAGAAGTTACCGTAACTAGCTCGACTAAAGTCTGTGGTAGGACGAGTAAAGTCTCCTCCATCTCGACGCAAGGAATCAGGTGGCGGGAAGACGTCAAAACCGCCCTCTAGTTCATAGGTACGAGCGGTGCGATCATCAAGGACAACATCCTTCAGATCGACATCATCGTCGTATAGACCTGCTTCGTAGCTGAGATCAATATCGATGTTGCTGGGTTCTTCGTAGGCATTAAAGCCTGTCCCCGCCGGAATCAAACGACCGATGATGACATTCTCTTTGAGACCACGCAACCAGTCAGACTTACCTTCGATCGCTGCCTCCGTAAGAACCCGTGTCGTCTCCTGGAAACTAGCCGCTGAGATAAAGCTGTCTGTGTTCAGCGATGCTTTGGTAATCCCCAACAAGACAGGTGTATAGTCAGCAGGTGCGCCTCCGGTAATCGACATGGCTCCATTCACCTGTTCGACCTGATAGAGTTCAACCAACTCACCAGGCAACATAGTCGTGTCACCACCATCGTCCACACGAGCTTTTGACGTCATCTGACGCACAATCACTTCAATGTGCTTGTCGGAGATCTCAATGCCTTGAGATTGGTAAACAGACTGAACCTCGTTGACCAGGAAGGTTTGTACGGCTTGCAAGCTCTTGAGAGCTGCTTCATGAGTACCAAGGGTTTCTCGGTATGTTTTGTAGAAAACCTCCAGGATCTCATGAGGATTGGCTGGACCATCAGTTAAAGGCTCTCCAACGCCGACTTCTTGGCCATCTAACACCAACACGTTTTGTCCAGGACCGAGAGGATACTCTGTGACGACGCCATCGTTTTCGATCACCTTGACTTCGACAGACTCGTCATCCCCATAAACTACCTGTGCTGTGCCGGGTCTTGCCGCGAGGATACAAGCCTCTTTGGGTTTGCGGGCTTCGAGTAGTTCTTCAATCCGGGGTAGACCCTGGATGATGTCTCCAGTTTTGGTGCGCTCGAACACGAGCAATACCAGGTTGTCACCCCGTTGTACCAAGTCTCCATCGTTGATATGAAGAACCGCCCCTGCCGATACACGATAAGGTCGGGCAATTCGCAGAACAACTTCAGTGTCTGTTATGTCTACAACTTGACCGGACTCATCTGTTATGGTTCCGGGAGCAATCTCGGTTCCTGCGACCAGCAGATCACCGACTTTTACTCTGGCAGTTTGCCCATTTAATGGGTAGGTGAGGCGATCGATGTCGCGCACAACCAGCAACCGTCGAACGGCTTCCACTCCCTCACGGATACCTCGAATTTCACCAGCTTCTTTACACTGAATTTCGGTGCGAGCAACAACCGCGCCAGCTGCAATTTGATCGCCATCTTTGACAAGAAGGCGGGTGTTTGTGCTGCCTTGAGTTTGGTCAGCTGCTACGTCCCGACGAATGACCAGTGATTCAAGAATAACCAACTGTAACCGCAGGGTTTCTGGGTCAATTTCATCTGGAATCAATTCGATGTCAGCAGCAAGTTGGGGCGCATCTTCATCGATTTCGAGAACGAGTTGGGTACGGACGAGTTCCAGCCCCTCGACTGATTTGACGCGATCGCCATCTTTGTGGCGTAACCGTTGCACCGCTCTGAGCTTGATAGAACGACCTGATTCCTCCTGGCTCGACTCTTGAGTCGGAATTGACGGTTCATCAGGAACTGAGAACTCGGTCACAGGGCGCAGCAGAAGAGCAGGTCCTTCGGGGGTTTCGACGTACTCAACATAACGCAGGTCGGTTGCAGTGATTCCCGGTAGAACTTCCTGACCGGGGTTAACGATCGTGCCGTCCTTGCCAATAACTGCATCGGGATTGTCGATCATGTGCAGATCGCCAGGTTTGATGACAATCTCACGGAGAATGTCGTTCTTTTGAGTGACTTCGACAACTCCATTGCTTTGACAGAAGATGTCTTTAACTACTTCTGTGCCTGCTTCAACATATTGACCGTCCTCAACGATCAGCAGTGAGATGTCCTTATTCACCTCATGAGACTCCTCAGGAATCCACAGAATTGTGCCTCCCTGAATCACCTCATAGCCTTCCTTTGCCTTACCGCGTTTGGCAACCTCGATGCCAGAGTATTTGATGATGCCTCCGGTTTGAGTGCGGTAGCGATCGTCAATCAACTCAGCAACGACTTGTCCATTAGTAACTTTGGTTCCTGGGGTCGCGATCAAAGAGAAACGCTGATTGCTCTGAGTTTCAATGAAGTAGTGTTCGCGCCCTTGATAGCTCTCGGCATAGACTCGTGCTTGCCCCAGAGTGACAGAGGCGGTGATGATTTCAACTTCACGCCCGCCTTTGCCTTCAGTTTCTTGAGGAATTCGGACAGTACCACCATGTTCTGTAACTAACTTGGTTTCTGCCAGAATGCTGTTGCTCTCAACGCGATCGCCATTTTTAATAACAGGCTCTGCGCCGGGGAGCAGGTTATATACTTCACCTGACAGAATCCAGATCAAGCCACCCCGTTGAGCGATCCGAGTCGTGTTGCCTTGACGGTCTTTCTTCTCTTCAGGAGCAAGGTCAGAGAATTTCACTTCTCCAGCCAGGTCAGACGCTACGTCTTTGGTTGCTTTCTCAGTAATCTTCCGAACACGGCCTGTCGCGGGCATTTCGACCAGCATCTGTCCTGATTTGACCGTTTTACCATCCTGAGCAAACAGAATGGAACCGGGAGGAACGGATACGGATTCCTTCTTGCCTCCCGCTTCGACCGTCACGTCAACGGTTACTTCTACAATCAGGGCGTCTTCCCCGTGACGAGTTCGGAAGGGGCGAGAACGGAATTGCTTGGGTTTCAACTGCACGACACCATCAAACGGGGCACGCACCTGAGGTACGAGCTCACCCGTAAAGGTTCCCCCGGTGTGGAACGTCCGCATGGTCAACTGCGTTCCGGGTTCACCAATCGACTGAGCTGCAATGATACCCACAGCCTCACCCAGGTCAACCATAGTGGCATGAGCTAAGCTCCAGCCATAGCAGTGTTGACATACAGAACGAGTCGCCTCACAGGTCAGGGGCGATCGCACGATAACCTCTTCAATCTTCGCTTTGCCAATCTTTTGAGCCACTTCATCTGAAATAGCTTCGTTGCGGGCAACCATCACCTCTCCTGTTTGAGGGTGAACAATATCACGCGCCGCAACTCGACCCAGTAGACGGTCTTTGAGGGGAATGAGCACTCGCTCACCGTCCGTCATTGCTCGAACTGGGATGCCTCGGTCTGTGCCGCAATCGAGTTCACGAATAATGACATCCTGAGATACGTCAACTAAACGTCGGGTTAAGTAACCAGAGTCGGCTGTACGAAGTGCGGTATCTACCAGACCTTTACGGGCACCATACGACGAAATGATGTACTCGGTGACAGTTAATCCTTCCCGGAAGTTAGTCTTAATCGGTAAGTCAATGATTTCCCCCTGTGGGTCAGCCATCAACCCTCGCATCCCTACCAACTGGCGTACCTGTGAGATGTTCCCCCGTGCTCCAGAGGTTGACATCATGTAAACCGAGTTGAGTGGGTTGTTTGCCTGGAAGAAGCGCAAAACTTCATCTTTGAGTTCTTCACTCGTTCCATTCCAGGTATCAATTACTTTTTGGAAGCGTTCTACTTCAGTAATTTCGCCACGAGTGTAGCGAGTTTCAGTCGTGCGGATTTCTTCTTCAGCCGCTTCCAACAAGTCGCGTTTGCTGGGAGGCACCTGTAAGTCATCGATACTAATGGAGACTCCAGCACGAGTTGCAAAACGGAAGCCTAAATCCTTTAGCTCGTCTGCCATTTGAGCAGTCCGTGCTGTTCCATAATTTGTAAACGCCCAAGCAATCAGGTTACGGAGTTGCTTTTTGCCAATCACCTGATTACGAAAAACAAACGCCTGCTCAGGCTGTTGATTTGATTGCTGCTCTGTCATGTTGTTAGTCTGCCCTCTTTCGTGTTGTGCGGTCACGAGTGCTGCGTGGAGGCGATGAACAATCCAGCAAACCTGGATACGTTCATCGCTTTGTCATGATTTGTCTTAGCCCACTAAGGCATTTTGAATGGCTTTGTTGTAGATCACGCGACCAGGGGTCGTGCGGATGTATTGGGAGATGGGGTTACCGTTATTGTCTTCACGTACCAAGCGCATTGGTCTACCACTTTTAGCTCCGAGATACACCTTGGTCACTTCAACCGAGTTAGAAGCGGGTGCTTGAGGGCGGATCGGTCGAAGCACAACCTGAGATTCAGTAATCTGAACAACCTGACCCATCTCAGAAACAACGATGCCGGGAGCAATCTCGGTGTTGGGAGTAACAACATCACCTCGACTGACAACGGGATCATCTTCCTGGAGAGCAATGGTAAACAAATCGGTGTCATGGACGTAGAGCGGTTCTGCTTCTGGCTCATCGTGTTCAATTTGCCCGTTGAACCGTACCCAGACATAGGCATGAAGGCTCACTTTTCCTGATTCGTAAGCGGCGATCGCATCGTCCATGCTAACGAAGAACTTGCTCTCTCCGTTTTGAGGAGTAGGGTTGTGCGCAGTCAAGTAATAACAGCCCAATACCATGTCCTGGCTTGGGGTAACAATCGGTCTACCCGTTGCAGGGGAGAGGATGTTATTGGATGCCAGCATCAGCAACCGGGCTTCTGCTTGAGCTTCCAAGGACAACGGAACGTGAACCGCCATCTGGTCACCATCAAAGTCAGCGTTAAACGCAGGGCAAACCAATGGGTGCAATTGGATCGCTCGTCCTTCTACCAGAATGGGTTCAAAGGCTTGAATCCCCAAACGGTGTAGGGTTGGAGCACGGTTCAGCAACACAGGGTGTCCGTCAATCACTTCCTCCAACACGTCCCAAACACTGGGATCATTGCGTTGAATCAGTTTTTTCGCTGCTTTGATATTGTTGACTAACCCTTGACGAATCAAACGATGAATCACAAAAGGCTGAAACAGTTCGATCGCCATCTCTTTGGGCAAACCGCACTGGTGAATCTTGAGTTTTGGACCCACCACGATCACAGAACGTCCAGAGTAGTCAACCCGTTTACCCAACAGGTTCTGACGAAAACGCCCCTGCTTCCCTTCGATAATGTCAGAGAGCGACTTCAGAGGACGGTTATTCGCTCCAACGACAGTTCGACCGCGACGACCGTTATCAATCAGTGCGTCTACCGCTTCCTGCAACATCCGCTTCTCGTTACGGACGATAATTTCCGGTGCCAAGATTTCCTGCAATCGTGCAAGTCGGTTGTTCCGGTTGATCACCCGACGATACAAATCGTTCAAGTCAGACGTAGCAAAACGACCCCCATCCAACTGCACCATTGGGCGCAGATCAGGTGGAATGACTGGGATCACCGACAGCACCATCCACTCTGGCTTAGACTGGGTTGCAATAAAGTTATCAATTACCCGCAATCGCTTAATCAGCTTTGCCCGTTTTTGCCCTTTTGCAGTGGCAATTTCCTCACGCAATTGCTCGGCTTCTTTCTCCAGATCTAAATCTTGCAGCAGGCGTTGCAGTGCTTCAGCCCCGATCCCAACCTCAACTCCAGTAAGTTGAGAGTCTTCGCTATAGAGCTGATCTTCAATTTCAATCCATTGGTCTTCTGTCAGCAGTTGCTTATAAGTAAGATTGTCTGCGTTACCGGGATTGAGAACTACGTAGGCGTTGAAATAGACAATCTGCTCAACATCCCGCAGTGGCATGTCTAACAAAATCGCCATGTAGCTGGGGATGCCTTTGAGATACCAAACATGAGCCACAGGAGCCGCTAGCTTAATGTAGCCCATCCGGTGCCGACGAACCCGTGACTCAGTTACCTCAACTCCACAGCGTTCGCAAACAATACCCCGGTGCCGAACTCGCTTGTATTTGCCGCAGTGACACTCCCAATCCTTGGCAGGTCCAAAAATTCGCTCACAGAACAAACCATCCATCTCCGGTTTTAACGTCCGGTAGTTGATGGTTTCTGGTTTCGTGACTTCACCCACGACCATACCATTGGGTAGGGTTCGTTCACCCCATTGGCGAATCCGCTCTGGAGATGCCAGTCCAATCTTGACGTAGTCAAATCGCTGTTCTAGCTTCGGCATCACTATTCTTCCTTCATTGTGTGTGGCAGTTTAAGAGCGATTTAGATGGGCTGTTAGTTTTAAGCGTGTCATCCAACAGCCCGATCTAGCGTGAATCAGTTATTCCTCAACCTCTTCCATCTCTTCACGCGAGATAGATTCATAGGTCGGACGAGATGGAGTACGGCGAGCACTCACATCTGCCATCAAGTCAACCTCAACATCTCGGCTAGTGCCGTCATCTTTGGTTTCTAACTTGTGGGCAGCAATGTCTAAACAGAGAGACTGGAGTTCTCGCATCAATACCTTGAAGGATTCTGGTGTGCCTGGTCGAGGAATGGCTTTGCCCTTGACAATCGCATTGAGAGCCTCATTACGCCCTTGCATATCGTCTGACTTCACCGTCAACAACTCTTGGAGAATGTAGGCAGCACCAAACGCTTCCAGTGCCCACACTTCCATCTCACCGAATCGCTGACCTCCTTGCTGTGCTTTACCACCCAATGGCTGTTGAGTCACCAGGGAGTAAGGACCAGTCGAGCGAGCGTGAATTTTATCGTCCACCAGGTGAACCAGCTTCAGCATGTAGGCTTTACCCACAGTGATGGGGCGATCGAACGGTTCTCCAGTGCGACCATCAAACACCTGGATTTTGCCAGGATGATCGGGATTAAAGACCCATTCTTTGCCATCTATCTCACTGGCTTGCATTAGCTTGCCATGTGTCGTGATACGAGATGACTCTTCCCCATACATTTCATCAAAGGGGGTCATCTTGAAGCGCACGCCAAGGTTCTCACCTGCCCATCCTAAAAGGCATTCAAATACCTGACCGACGTTCATCCGGGAAGGAACCCCGAGTGGGTTAAGGACAATGTCAACGGGTGAACCATCGGGCAAGTAAGGCATGTCTTCGATCGGCAGAATCCTGGAAATGATGCCCTTGTTGCCGTGACGACCCGCCATTTTGTCACCGACTTGGATTTTCCGTTTTTGAGCAACGTAAACCCGAACTACCATATTCGCGCCGGGTGGGAGTTCATCGCCTTGTTCACGAGTGAACACCCGCACGTCAACGACCCGCCCTTTTTCACCATTGGGTACACGCAACGAGTTGTCTCGTACGTCTCTTGCCTTTTCACCAAAGATGGCACGCAGCAGCTTTTCTTCAGGGGGCTGATCAGATTCCCCTTTAGGCGTTACCTTACCGACTAGAATGTCGCCTGACTCGACCCAGGCACCAATGCGGATAATGCCAGTTTCATCGAGTTGTCGTAGTGCGTCTTCCCCAACGTTAGGAATTTCACGGGTGATTTCTTCAGGACCCAGTTTGGTTTGGCGTGCCTCAATCTCGTATTTTTCGACGTGAATCGAAGTGTAAACGTCGTCGTAGACCAGACGTTCGCTGATGAGAATAGCGTCTTCGTAGTTGTAGCCTTCCCAAGGCATGTAAACAACGGTGACGTTTTGTCCCAGCGCGATTTCGCCCCCTTCTGTGGCGGAACCGTCTGCCATGATTTGACCTGCAACAACGCGATCGCCCACAAACACAATTGGACGTTGGTTCAAGCAAGTATCCTGGTTGGAACGTTGATACTTCTGAAGGAAGTATTCGTGTTCCTTACCACCATCATCTCGAACGCGAATGCGATCGGCATCAACATAGGTCACTTCACCATTAGTGCGGGTAACGATGACCATTCCGGAGTCGCGAGCAGCCTGTGCCTCCAGACCCGTACCTACTAATGGACGCTCTGGACGCAATAGAGGAACTGCCTGACGTTGCATGTTGGAACCCATCAGCGCACGGTTTGCGTCGTCATGTTCCAGGAAAGGAATGAGTGAAGTTGCAACCGAAATAATCTGAACTGGGGAAACCAATACATAGTCCACCTCGTCAGGTGTGGTGTTGGTAAATTCCTGGCGATAACGCACGGGCACCTGTTCACCCAAGATATAGCCATTTTCATCGGTGGGAATATCACCTGGAGCAACTCGGAAATCATCTTCCTCATCTGCGGTCATGTAGGTGGGAGGACGATCCTTAATGACTCGTCCGTTCTCAACTGGGTAGAACGGCGTTTCAATAAAGCCATAGGTGTTGACCCGGGCATGAGTTGCTAACGAACCAATCAGTCCTGCGTTTGGACCTTCGGGAGTTTCAATCGGGCAAATGCGTCCGTAGTGAGAAGGGTGAATGTCACGAACCGCGAAACCTGCCCGCTCTCTAGTCAAACCACCAGGACCCAAAGCACTGAGACGACGCTTGTGAGTTAACTCAGCGAGAGGATTAGTTTGATCCATGAACTGAGACAACTGGGATGAGCCAAAGAATTCTTTGATAGCGGCTACCAGAGGTTTGGGGTTAACTAACGAAGCCGGAGTTAAAGAATCTGCATCCGAAACCGTCATCCGTTCCCGAATGATTCTTTCTAAGCGGTTCAAACCAACCCGCACCTGGTTTTGCAACAACTCCCCCACTGAACGAACTCGACGGTTGCCCAAATGGTCGATGTCATCGACGATACCGATATCAAACTCTAGATTAATCAGGTAATCGATCGCGGCCAAAATGTCCTGTGGCGTCAACACCCGAGTCGCCTCTGGAACTGTCAAACGCAATTTTTTATTGAGTTTGTAGCGTCCAACTCGACCCAAATCATATCGCTTGGGATCAAAGAAACGAGAGTCTAGTAACTGTTGTCCTCCAGAAACGGTTGGTGGTTCACCGGGACGCAGCTTGCGATACAACTCCATCAGAGCTTCTTCTTCGCTGAACTGCCCTTCCTTCTCAATGGTCTTCTGGAAGTACTCAGGGTGACGTAGGGCATCGAAGATTTCCCCATCGCTCAGACCGAGTGCCTTCAGCAGAACCTGGGCAGACAGCTTCCGGGTTTTGTCGATCCGCACCCAAACTAAATCGTTTTTGTCTGTCTCAAACTTCAACCAGGCACCCCGGTTGGGGATCAAGCTAGCGTTGTAGGTGCGCCGACCGTTTTTGTCAGTTTCAGCTTTGTAGTAAACTCCAGGGCTCCGAACAATTTGGTTAACGATAACCCGTTCTGCCCCGTTGATGATGAAGGTTCCGCGATCCGTCATGAGGGGAAGATCGCCGATAAAGACCTCTTGTTCTTTAATTTCACCCGTTTCTTTATTGATTAAACGGGTTGGCACGTACATCTGAACGGCATAGGTACTATCCCGTCGCTTGGCTTCATCTACATCATACTTTGGACGTTTCAGCTTGTAATCTTTACCGAGGAAATGGAGTTCCAGCTTCCCGGTATAGTCAGTAATAGGGGAAAAGCTATCTAATTCTTCGATCAACCCCTCTTCGAGGAACCAACGGAAGCTAGAGCGTTGAATTTCGACCAGGTCTGGTAGGGTAAAGTTAATTGAGGCTTGGGTTAGATTAGTCATGCGTCTCCTCGAACGACTCAAGCTCAGGGAAGTCCCCGACGCTACAGCATCTTGATAGAAGTACCAACGAAAAAAGTCAGACCTCACATTGAGGACTGAAAATCACCAAACTATGTCTGGCAAGGATATAGAAATAAAGTGATGGGAGGGCTGCAATGGAGCAAATTAACGGATGTGCGTATAATCAATCGAACGGGCTGATGGGCTTTGGGAGCGAATGCACCTATTCTTAGCTGGAAAGTTGGAGCATTAAGGGCAATCGGGACGAATTAACCAAGGACTAGCAACATTAACACAGATTTTTACTACTAAGTTCAGATAGTCTACATTTTCTAACATTATGGCGCAAGAGCACCCTACTGTGTTATTCTCACCTCGCCAGAAAGCGAATTAATTTAGGTGAAGTTCAATTTTCAGGAACGAATGAAGGCGAGAGATTGAGGCGAGCTGGTTTGAGGAAGGGATAGGCGGAATAAATCGCAGGCATTGGCAGTTGTTTGAGTGGCGATCGCCTCAAGGGAGGTGCTTCTCAATCGAGCGACCTGTTCTGCTACGTAGCGAACATAGGCGGGTTGATTGCGTCGTTCGCCTCGTTTAGGAACGGGAGCTAAAAATGGGCAATCTGTTTCAATGAGCAGGCGATCGCCAGGAACTATCCGGGCAGACTCTTGAACCTGGACAGCATTTTTAAATGTGACGATGCCACTAAAGCTGATATAGAAACCTAACTCTAGAAACCATTGGGTTTCTTCCGGAGTTCCACTCCAGCAATGCATCACTCCCCGGACTGCTCCCTGCTCCTTCCAAAAAGATCGGAGCAACTCAGCCATCTCCGCAGCAGCATCGCGACAGTGAATAATCACAGGCAAATCTAGCTGTTGTGCGATTGCCAATTGTGTGACAAACGCCGCTCGCTGCTGCTCCTGATTGTCGGCTTTGTAGAAATCTAGCCCTGTTTCCCCAATAGCAACGACCTGGGGGTCAGATTGAGCCAAAGCTAGAATCTCATCAGCCATCATCTCAGTCCACTGGTCTGCATCTAGCGGGTGCAGACCAACGGCGAAGGAGATTTCTGGGAATTGCTGGGCGATCGCTTGAATCGCTTGAAACTCCCTGGGTTCGACGCAGGAGTGAACGAGTCTCACAACCCCGGCTTCACGCCACCGTTGAGCTACCTCTGCCAGATCAGGCTGAAAGCTCTCAAAATTGAGATGAACGTGAGTGTCAATGAGTTGCATGACGACCAGATGGCAGGAGTATCCTTGAGAATTCGCTTGAAGGACTTGAATGGCAGCCTGGAATCCCAATCAGTACGAGAATCCTAGGATTCTGCTGAAGCAGATGCAGTTTGCCGTTTCAAAGCTTTCATCAGACGTGATTTTTTACGGGCTCCGTTGTTACGATGTAGCACCCCGCGCTTAACAGCTTTGTCAATCTTGCTGTAAGCCGCTGACAATCGTTGCTGAACCTCTACCAGAGATTCAGGGGTGGGATTTGCCGCATGATCAGCAATAGCAGTCAAATATCGCTTAGTTAAGGTCTTAACAGCTGACTTGTAGGACTTATTGCGAAGACGGTTGCGCTCTGTAATCTGGACGCGTTTGATCGCCGACTTAATATTTGCCACGGTTAATCTCTAGGGTATCTCTGCAAAAAATGCGAATAGCGACCTACTATTCTAGCGAATGATTTGACAGAAAGACTAGTGAAATTTAAGGAACTATCTGTTGTCATAATACTAAATCCTCTAAAAATCCAGGTTAAGCTAGATAGATACAGGTTAATTTGGCGATCCCAATCGCTGGATGTGACAAACCTGGTTTCTCAACAGCTACTCTTCAATTAGCATTTCTTAACTTAATGTGGCGATGCTGCGAATCATTAATCAGCGATCTGAGGCACTAACTGAACTGCGGCGGATCTGCGATCGCACCCACGATGAGCAGGTCGTTCACAAAGAGGCGACCGTTCAGCAAGTGCTCCAGGATGTCAGACGCAAAGGGGATCGTGCAGTTTTGCACTATACCGAAGAATTTGACCAACAGATTCTCAAGCCAGAGGATTTGAGGGTTAGCGGGTCAGAGTTAGACGCGGCATATCAGCAGGTTTCTAAAGAACTGCTAGATGCTATTCGGCTAGCCTGCCAAAAAATTGAGGATTTCCATCGGCAACGGGTGCCCAAAAGCTGGGTGCAATTTGGGGATCATGAGGTGGTATTGGGCAAGCGATACACTCCAGTGGATCGAGCAGGGCTTTACATCCCGGGTGGAAAAGCGGCGTATCCCAGTACGGTATTGATGAATGCGATTCCAGCGAAGGTGGCAAAAGTGCCCCGGATCATCATTACTACACCTCCTGGAGCCGACAAGACGGTGAACCCAGCTGTTTTAGTA
Source organism: Oscillatoria sp. FACHB-1407 (assembly GCF_014697545.1). Classification (GTDB taxonomy): domain Bacteria; phylum Cyanobacteriota; class Cyanobacteriia; order Elainellales; family Elainellaceae; genus FACHB-1407. Next base: position 28,844 of record NZ_JACJSA010000028.1, read on the forward strand.
GCCGCTCAAGAGGCTGGAGTGCATGAGATTTACCGAGTTGGAGGTGCGCAGGCGATCGCGGCTCTAGCCTATGGCACCGAAACTATTCCCAAAGTGGATGTGATTACGGGACCAGGCAACATTTATGTCACCTTAGCCAAAAAGCTTGTCTATGGAACGGTGGGCATTGATTCTTTGGCAGGTCCGTCAGAAGTTCTGATTATTGCTGATGCGACGGCTAACCCTGTTCATGTTGCCGCTGATCTACTGGCTCAAGCAGAACATGACCCGATGGCAGCAGCCATCTTGCTGACCACGGATGCTGGATTGGCTCAACAGGTGGTGTCAGAGGTAGAACGTCAACTGGTTAACCATCCGCGTAACTTATTGACGGAAAAGGCGATCGCCCACTACGGCTTAATCGTTGTTGTCGAGTCTCTAGAGGCGGCCGCTGAGCTGTCTAATGAATTTGCCCCAGAGCACTTGGAGCTTGAAGTCGAAGATCCTTGGGCACTGTTAGAACATATCCGTCATGCAGGGGCAATCTTCCTGGGCTCATCTACTCCTGAAGCGGTAGGAGATTATTTGGCTGGTCCCAATCACACGCTGCCGACCTCTGGTTCAGCACGGTATGCTTCTGCCTTGGGAGTAGAAACGTTTATGAAATACTCCAGCCTGATTCAATATTCACCCAATGCGCTTCAGCAGGTGGCTAGTGCGATCGAAACGCTAACCAAAGCCGAAGGATTACCTTCACATGGTGATTCAGTACGCTTCCGAGTGCGGGGCAACTCAGAGCAAGAGACTTAGAAACGAGGGTATTGCTATCCTGAGTTTGGGCTCAGGATCTTGGCAGTTGAAACCGTGGCATCAAGGTAAAACCAGTGGTCCCTGGTTCTTCAGAAGTCTGTAGAGGGCGTTCGGCAAAGCTCAGCCGATCCGCAGAGTTATAGCTGCACCTAACCTGGTTGGGACAAGGGGCTTAAACCTCTTGTTTATCCCTCTTTAATCACTTTGGATGGAGAGTATTTTTCTGCAAGCCTTCTAGCTTCTATCTAGGAATATACTCACGGAGGCTCTGCCCCAACCGTTGCTTTAGGAGGCAGAGCCTCCGTCACTCCATTTCCAAGCAGGAGCTTGGAAACGAGGTTTGTATGAGATTTGTTTACGAAGAGAGTGACAGAAGAGGGTTATCGTGGTCTTTGAATTCTTCTAACAATGGTGGCTACGGCTATAGCTCCTGTGCTGCAAACTGATTTGTCAGGTGCTTGACTCAAATGGATGGTTGCTAGCTAATTTTTGTTGGTTGAGGCTGGGACTGATTCTTCAGGAACTCTCGCAACCTCATCAAGCTCAAGGTTTGTCCCAAATTAAGGGGAAGGACAGAGACACCCTCTAAGCAGGACTGTATCCAACCTTCCCCCCAACTCCAGCGATGGCATCCATCAATTCCCTGGCTCATGAGTAAACATAGCCCATTCGGTGTGATCTTCTGAACTTGATGGCGAACAGCGATTGGACCTAAGCGGCTGGTAAATATGGTTCCTTCCTGAAGCTGGTCAGGCAAGCCCGCCGGAAACTGTTGTGGAAACATCCACTGTTGAAACTGAGCTGAGCATAACAAACTGTCTCGAATTACTGTCTCAGTAGCTTCGACTTCAATGCGGAGATGACTTTGTTGAAAGGTGCCTAGCATGAGCACTGATGGTAGCGTGATGAGCAGTTATTCGTCAGGCTCAATCGTACTCATTAGACCTTGAGCCTTGAGGGATTCACTATAGAACTCTGCATGTTCTTGAGCACAGACAATGACTAATGCAATCCCGTTGGTATGAGCTTCCATCATGATGTTGACAGCCTGGGGTTGCGTCAAACTTGTTACAGTTTTTAGCAAAACCATGACGACATACTCCATCGAGTTGTAGTCATCATTGTGCAGGAGCACCTTGTATCGGGGTGCGTGTTTGCGAATAGTTGACTGCTGTTGAATCGTTTCGACTGCCACTAGTCCAACCCTCTCCGAAGACGACAATCAGCGTTTGCGTATTTCCTTAAACATTTATAACATTTTAGAGCTAATTCAACTATTGCTACCCATTCCTGTGGGCTGACCTTCAAGACAGTTCAGTATGATCAGGGTAAGAAGCAATTGATCGAATTGATGTTTTTCATCGCTTGTGAAAATGGAGCTACATCCAAGCTTTGACCCATCTGAAATTGTTTGTATTGAATTTGAAGAGACATCCCTCTACTCGGAGATCATTCAAGTTATTCCGAGTCGTCGCCTATGCTGGGTGCGACCCATCGTGTTGCGGGTGATGCCATTAATGAGTGAGATGTCAACTGCAACCCCATCAGATGCCCCAATCTTATACGACTTACGTCAAGGTGCTGATTTACTCTGCCCTAGCTCCTTATTTCGGGCGGCGTTAGATACTGAAGTGATTCCGCTGCTAGTTGAGTTAGGTGAGTCCAAGTTGCAACTAGAGACTGACCCTGTTGCACGTCGGCAGTTGCAAACCTTTGTTTATCGACTTTGGCAGGCACACCCACAGATCTTTCAGGAGACGAATCCCTGATGGAATCATGCTTATTTTGTGGCTTGCCCTGGAGTTGAGTTTGGGACTCTAAGTATTGGTTGAACTGGTGGTGAGTGTAGTTCTGGTGAGATTAAAGCCAGTCGTTGAGAAGGCTGAAACAGTTTCGTAAGATTGCTGAGTAGCAGTCATCAAGACGGTAAAGGAACTTGATCTTAAAAGTTGAGATACACCTAAGTTTGGGATATACCGAGGGAATTTGAAGTGTTGAGGCGATCGCCCTGATGTTTGTCTATAAAGATCTGTGGCTTAAGATGACTGCTAAGCAACGAGAAAAGCTTAATCAGACTAGGAAAGGCTAAATCAGACTATGGGTTAGGTACGAGACGGACACGACCAGCATCCATTTCTGACATCAATAGCTCCAACGCTTCATAGTCAACATCTGAAATGTAACCCAGTCGAGTGAGTTCATAGTTGATCTCATTCTCAATATCAGGCGTCAACTGTTTAATTTGGAGAGCCTTCTCTACAAGTTTACGAATGACACAGGTAGTTTTCATAACCAGTACCTTTAGCAGGCGAGTGAGGAGTGTTCTTCAGTACGCATTCTCTGCTGGATATTTAATCGAGGAAGTGATCCGAAAGGTGAGACACAGGTGATTACAATCACAGCTTAATTAGTGGAAGCGTTGCATCAAGGGATGGGGCGTCTCGACATTTCTCCAGGATCATGTCTCTTCTATCTGTTCTAATAACGCTCAAGGACAGCTTCAGGAAACCACCTAGAGGTGGAAAGGATTCATCTGAGGGTGAAGATTAACAATGCGAATGGAGCAAAATGTAACCAAATGAAAGTTTGCTTCAAGGATTGCTTTATCTGATCTTCACAAAAAGATATAGGTATGATCCTCAGGGCAAACGTTAAAAAGCTTGAAGAATCGTATTCTCGTACACTTTTCTGGGGAAATCCTTACTGAAAACTTTAAATAAAAGGGGTTGACAGATAAAGTTTTGACGAAATTAGTCGAAGTCTCTAGTCTGTCCGAAAAAGTACGGTTATTCTCGGAATCATCTTAAGAGCGATTCACCAGTTGCTAGTAGATTTGTAGGATTCGGACGATGCAAAACGTTCTCTCTCACTCCCAAATGGCGATTATTCAGCCTTGCGGTCATCTCAATGCAGCTAACGCAGAGGACTTTCAGCAGGAGTTGACAGCATCCGTATCTTCCAATCAGTGCTCTGTCCTATTGGTGGATATGAGCGAAGTTGAGTCTTTAGATAGTGCAGGTTTAGTGGCTCTAGTGTCAGCACTTTCGTTAGCTCAGCGACTTGGAAAGCGGTTCGGTCTTTGTGGTATTTCTGCATCCAGTCGGATTATTTTTGAGTTGACTCAGCTTGATAGAGTATTCGAAATTTTTGACGATCGCTCAGCGTTTGAGGTGGCGATCGCTTAATCGCAATACAGCGTAGATAGCAAGCCGCAGCGAGATGGGTAAGCATTCGGTATAGTGGATCAGTGAAACCTGACCAATCGTCGAAGGTATCCATTGCTGTGGCTTCTATTAATTCGTTGCTGACATCTGATATTGCCCGCCCTGCTCGTTACCTGGGTAATGAGTTAGGTGCGGTTCATAAGCCCTGGCAAGATGCTGTGGTGCGGTGGGTGCTGACGTATCCTGAGGTCTATGAGGTCGGCGCATCTAACCTGGGGCATATCATTTTATATAGCATTCTGAATGCTCAGCCTCGGCAGTTGTGCGATCGCGCCTATTTACCCGCACCGGATCTGGCAACTCGATTGCGAGAAACCCAGACGCCTTTGTTTGCGGTAGAGTCGAGGCGATCGCTACCCGACTTTGATATCTTGGGTTTCAGTCTTAGCTACGAGCTAGGGGCGACCAATATTCTTGAGATGCTGGATTTAGCAGGAATTCCCCTGACCTGGCAAGAGCGTAACCAACCAGGTACCTGGAATGCTGAGCAAGGCAGCTATCCCATCATCTTTGCGGGGGGGCAAACGGCAACTTCAAACCCCGAACCCTACGCCGATTTCTTTGACTTCATTGCCCTGGGCGATGGTGAAGAACTGTTGCCTGAGATTGGGCTGGTTTTAGAAGAGGGTAAAGCAGCAGGGCTGAGTCGTGAGGAATTGTTACTCGATCTGGCTCAGGTTCCCGGAGTTTATGTCCCTCGGTTCTACGATATGAACCCCGATGGGTCAGTGCAGCGCAATCGAGCAGATGTGCCTGCACGAGTGTTGCGTCGAGTGGCAACCCCAATTCCAGCTTATTCCATTGGTTTAGTGCCTTATGTAGAAACGGTGCACGATCGCCTGACGATTGAGATTCGTCGGGGTTGTACACGGGGCTGCCGCTTTTGCCAACCGGGAATGTTGACCCGTCCGGCACGAGATGTGGAGCCAGATCACGTCGTAGAGGCGATCGAGCAGGGGATGCGAGCCACGGGATATAACGAGTTTTCGTTGTTATCGCTGAGTTGCTCCGATTACCTGGCGTTGCCTGCGGTCGGGATGGAGATTAAGAATCGGCTCCAGAATGACAATATTTCGTTGAGTTTGCCGAGCCAACGAGTCGATCGCTTTGACGAAAATATTGCCCATATCATCGGTGGCACTCGTCAGGGCGGTATTACCTTTGCGCCAGAAGCGGGAACGCAGCGTTTGCGCGATATCGTCAACAAAGGGCTGACCAACGAGGAATTGTTGCGGGGGGTCAAAACCGCCTACGAGCAGGGGTGGGATAAAGTCAAACTTTACTTCATGATCGGCTTGCCTGGTGAGACGGATGTGGATGTAGTGGGTATTGCTGAAACCATTCGCTGGTTACAACAGGAATGTTATATCCCCGGTCGCAAACGTATCAGTTTTAACGTCACCATTTCTAACTTCACACCCAAACCTCATACGCCCTTCCAGTGGCATTCTGTCTCGACCGTTGAATTTGAACGCAAACAGGAGTTGTTGCGACGCGAGTTTCGTGGCATTCGTGGACTGAAGGCAAACTTTACGGATGTGCGGATTTCAGCCATGGAAGACTTTGTGGGACGGGGCGATCGCCGTCTAGCGGCGGTTGTGCGTCGTGCCTGGGAGTTGGGTGCAGGCATGGATTCCTGGTGGGAAAGCCTCGATCGTGCCTTTGCCGCATGGACTGGGGCAATTGAGGAATCTGGACTGACCTGGAAATATCGCCAGATTGAAAACGGCGAATGGAATGTCTTTGGCTCCTCAGCATCTCACACCAGTACAGACGCGATTAATCGTGTCTCTGCTTTGGATGCTCCACTTCCCTGGGACCACCTCGACACCGGGATTGAAAAAGATTGGCTCAAACAAGACCTGCAACGGGCATTAGAAGCAGCGATCGTCCCAGATTGTTCCTTTGAAGGCTGCTCTCACTGTGGTGTTTGTGGTCCTGATTTTGGGCACAACATTGTGATTCCACCACCTCCCATTCCGGTCTTTGCCGGAGAGTTTGTACCCAATCAACAACGGGTGCAACGGTTGCGGGTGTGGCATGGGAAACAGGGCGACATGGCACTGGTGAGTCATTTAGACCTGGTGCGGTTGTTTGAGCGGGCTGTGCGGCGTGCGGCGTTGCCAATCGCCTTTACTGGAGGGTTTCATCCCAATCCACGCATCTCTCCTGCGAGTGCTCTGTCGCTGGGCACGACGAGTTCTGGTGAGATTGTAGATTTTGAGCTGACCGAAGTGATGGATGTGGCGGAGTTTCACGAGCGATTAGCGGCTCAACTTCCTCCAGACATGCCGATTTATCAGGTAAAGGCGATCGCGGTTGATACTCCCTCAGCGACGCAACTGCTCGATCGCGCTGACTATGCGATCGCCCTTAGCTCGGTCTTAGATGAATCTGAGTTGGCTCCGACAGAGGCGGACTGGCAAACCTGGATTGATGCTGTGAATGCCGTTGAGACGATTGAGTGGGAGCAAACCAGCAAGTCTGGGAAAAAACGGATGGTAAATTTGCGCGATCGCCTATTTATGTTGGAGCGGCTCAACCCGGCTCAAACACCGGAGAAGTTGGCACTCCTGGAGACTACAACACCTACCGTCACCCTGCATTACATTGGCAGTTGTCGCAACGATGGCACACTGCTGCGCCCAGAACATCTGGTTTACATGCTGGAGTACGTGTCTCAACGGCAATTTCAGCTGCGACACAGCCATCGCAATCAACTGATCTTAGAGACACCATAGACCTGTCTAATGGTTCATCCCTACCCAACCCACCAAACATTAAGATATGGTGGAAGAGAATGATGGAAATGAGGGTGATTCTCCCCAAAACGTTGGTTCCTGCACTTTTGACGAGCATTTTTCACGAATCGTTCATTTTTAATAGCGGATTCGTCACTGCACGCTATAATGCTTGACTAATAGAAGCTGTTGCAGATCAGAAACCCAAGCGGTTGCCAGTGGTTCAATCGGTAATGAGAGTGGGGTCGGTCGTGTCTGTAACACTTTAGGTTTCCATCTTGGTTTAGTTGGGTGCCTAGTTCTTAGGGATTCAGGTATCTTTCCAAGACTTGTTTGATGGACGGTTGCTTAATCGTTCGTCACTGCGTTCAGCCGATTTGGCTTGCTGAACGATGTGGCATTTACTAGGTTGGAGCAGCTTCATCGCCTCCCCGTATGTCAGAATTTTTCGCTCGCTTTTCAGTCTTAACTTTCCACAGAATGGCACCCATCGAGCTTGTGCCCCCTGTGCAGCTAATTTTTGAGGAAATTGAATGTCGAAGCAAATCATTATTGCAGAACAACATCGAATTGCTGCTGTTTTTTCAGAAGATCAAATTCAAGAATTAATTGTCGCAACTGGCAGTCACCAGGTTGGCGACATTTACTTAGGAGTTGTCGAAAACGTACTACCTGGGATTGATGCAGCATTTGTAAATTTGGGTGACACCGAGCGCAACGGATTTATTCACGTTACTGATTTAGGTCCACTCCGGCTCAAACGTGCCGCAGGCTCCATCACAGAATTGTTGGAACCCCAACAAAAAGTGTTGGTGCAGGTGATGAAGGAACCAACGGGAAACAAAGGACCTCGCCTAACCGGAAATGTGAGTCTTCCCGGTCGTTATCTGGTGTTGATGCCCTCAGGTCGTGGGGTAAACCTTTCCCGTCGCATTCGCAACGAAAATGAACGCAACCGCTTGCGGGCGTTGGCTGTTTTAATCAAGCCTGCGGGTATGGGGTTACTCGTCCGTACAGAGGCTGAAGGAATGGCAGAAGAAGCCATTATGGAGGATTTGGAATCGCTACAAAAACAGTGGGACAACATCCGGCAAGAAGCCTTGACGACTCGTGCCCCCAGTTTGCTCAATCGAGATGATGACTTTATTCAACGGGTGCTGCGAGATGTCTACAGTGCGGATGTGAATCGTATTGTGGTTGATTCCCACACTGGAATGAAGCGTGTCAAGCAACACTTGATGAACTGGAGTGGTGGGCGATCGCCCCAAGGCGTGTTGATTGATCATCACCGCGATCGTGTCTCGATCTTAGAGTACTTCCGAGTCAATGCGGCTATTCGTGAAGCACTCAAGCCCAGAGTAGATCTGCCCTCCGGTGGTTACATTATTATTGAACGCACTGAAGCGTTGACGGTCATCGACGTGAACTCTGGTTCTTTTACCCGCTCCGCCACAGCCCGTGAAACGGTGCTGTGGACAAACTGTGAAGCGGCTCTGGAAATTGCTCGTCAATTGCGTCTACGCAATATAGCAGGGGTAATCATTGTCGATTTCATCGATATGGATTCTCGGCGCGACCAATTGCAAGTGTTGGAACAATTTAATAAAGCCCTGCGAGCCGACAAAGCCCGTCCTCAAATCGCGCAATTAACTGAGTTGGGATTAGTCGAACTCACTCGCAAACGTCAGGGACAGAACATTTACGAATTGTTTGGACGTCCTTGCACAACTTGTGGCGGGCTAGGTCATTTAGTTCACCTGCCAGGAGAAACGGAAAGACTTTCAGAGCCTATAGAAGCAACGGTCACTCGCTCGATTCCTCAGCCCCAACCTCGCTTAGCCCAGTTTCAAGAGACTTGGGAGAGTGGCAGTGGTAATGATGATTTTGATTCTGAACCGGGTTCAGATCTGCAAGAACTGTCACTCATGAATCACCCGAACTACCAGGAACGGGGCGGTCGTAATGACAACCGTCGCCGCCGTCGGAGTCGAGGTCGAATTGGTGAACCAGTTCCTAAAATTAATGGCCTGAAACCAGAACTAGATACCGAGAGTGATGGATTTACACCAGAGGAACCCTTCACCATTCCTGCTCCAACCCTGGCACCCAAAGAAGGGCGACTTGAAAAATCAGACCGTAACCGTCCGCCACGAGGACGTGAAAAACAACCTCCTGAGCCTCCTCAAATCATCAACGTCGAAATGACGCCTGATGAGCAGGAGGTTTATGCATTGATGGGCATTTCTCCTCTGATTTTGACAACGGAGTCAGTGAAAGATCCAAAATCTGTGGTTGTTAAAGTAGCTTTGCCTGGAGAAGGTCCAAAGCTAGGTAATGGCTCAGTTGTGACGGTCATTCCATCCGATGTTGAAACGGCTACTGAGGAGGTAGAGACAGTTGAGCAACCAATACCGGAGACAGTAGCTGCATCTGCGGTTGAAGACCTGCCTTCTATGACTCCTGACCTGGAGGCAGAAGCTGAAGATGGGGGGGCTAACCGTCGCCGTCGTCGCCGCCGTTCCTCTGTCTCGTCTGACGATTAACTGTGGTTCCTCAGCAGCTAAGTTTATTAGAGGCTAGCCAATTACCATCAGCATCTATTGTGGCGGGTGTTGATGAGGTTGGTCGAGGTGCCTTATTTGGTCCAGTTGTTGCGGCAGCTGTAATCTTGCCCAGTGGTGCAACTACAGATTTAATTGCGGCAGGTGTGACGGACAGTAAGCAACTGACTGCCATGCAACGAGTGGCGTTAGTGAGTGTAATTCGGGCGATCGCGCTGGATTGTAAAATTGGGGTGGCGTCGGTTCGTGAGATCGATCGGCTCAACATCCTACAGGCGTCTCTGCTGGCGATGCGACGATCGATTTTGCGATTAGATCCTGCTCCGGAGTTATGCTTGATTGATGGTAATCAACGGGTTCCTCACCTGCCTATGCCCCAACAGACCATCATTAAGGGTGATCAACATTCTGTGGCGATCGCCGCTGCCAGCATTATTGCTAAAGTATGGCGAGATGAACTGATGACCCGTCTTGCTAAGCGATATCCAGGTTACGACTTAGACACAAATAAGGGGTACGGCACTGTAAAACATCGACAAGTGTTACACCAACTTGGAGTAACGCTCTACCATCGTCGCTCTTTTAGTCCCTGCCGTTTGCCCGGAAACGATACTAATCAATCTGTTTCAGATGCTAAGCAGTTAGATAATGGGGCTGTTTGTGGGTAGCATGGGCGATCGCTCCTCTTCCGCAGAAACCGTTTGAGCAACCCACTTACGATAATCCACCAACAATTGGTGCATCAATCGTTGCTTAATCGTTAGCAAAACACTACGCAGTAACCCATTTCCAGTGGCTTCCAGGATGGGTTTTGGAGTCATCATAAAAGCTGGAGGCAAGTCAACCTGAACTTCTAAATCGGCTCTTCCGCACAAATGGGTTGTATGGTTGATTACCACTGGATTAAGTTTGCCCACTAAGTTCAACTTAAACCGTTGATTGATATACTCAATTCCACGAATCTCACACCCAATCGATTCTAAGTGAATGGTGCCATTTGCCTCCGACCGCACACGCATGTCTACTACAGGTTGTAAGCTCAACATCATGAAGCTAAGAGGACGCATTTTGAGACGAAAACTGTCAGCACTCAACTGCTCCATACGGCTTGGGTCAACCAATGCTCGAATTAGCCGCTGAGGTTGACGGAGATAATGTTGAATGGGAATAGGTTGCTCCGGTACAACCAATTCAACCGATTGGGACGCAGTAAAGCGAATTGACATGGGATGATTGGGGGGAGGCTAAATGTGAATGGTTGAGAACTACCCTTAATTAAATTTTACAATTTTTCCAAGAAAACAACCTTGTTCTTAGGAAGTATACGTGTTTGCAAGGAACCTTTCTGATTATGCTTAACCAAATGTTGTAATTTCTCAATAATTCTGCTGACTCCTTCACTCAAGTTATTAGGATTTCATTCCACTTCTATGTCTCTAGCGATCGCTTATTTAGGACCCTCCGGAACGTACTCAGAAATGGCTGCCCTTGCTTACAGTCAGGTTCTTCAATCACGGGGAATTGAATCTCACCTTTACCCTTGTCCCACCATTGCTCATTCCTTAAGAGCGATCGCCTCTCAACAAACTCAAGTTGCTGTTGTCCCAGTTGAAAATTCCATCGAAGGGAGTGTCACTGTAACGCTTGACACTTTATGGCAATTGGATGAGTTACGAATTCAACAGGCATTAGTATTGCCGATTTCCCATGCCTTGTTATCCTATGCCAAAGGGTTAGACGCACTTCGAACGGTCTACTCACACCCCCAAGCATTGGCACAGTGTCAAGTTTGGCTTGAAACATCCCTGCCAAATGCCCAGGTGATTCCCACCCACTCGACTACGGAGGCGTTGCAATATTTAGAACAGGATGAAACGGTAGCGGCGATCGCTTCTCAACGGGCGGCGCAGCTTTATCATTTGCCGACACTAGTGCACCCAATCAATGATCATCCGGATAATTGCACTCGGTTCTGGGCACTCAGTTTAGAATCTTCTCCGGGCGGTAGTCACTCTTCACTGGCATTTAGCCTTCCAGCCAACCTTCCCGGTTCTTTGGCAAAAGTGCTTCAAATTTTTGCTCAACGAGATATCAATCTAAGTCGGATTGAGTCACGCCCAACTAAGCGATCGCTCGGTGAATATCTCTTCTTCACTGATATCGAGGCAGATGTAAAAGCTCCCCTGGTGCAAGCTGCGTTAGAGGAGCTACGGCAATATACAGAAACCTTAAAGATATTTGGCAGCTATACCATTCTGCCGGTCAATGCCTAAGAATTATTCTCCTTGAAATGCATCTTTAAGAACGGTGCGGGCTGCCAAATGATTGCGAGTTGAGGTCAAAATCTCTGCTTCCCGCTCTAAACGAGCAGCCGTATCCTGCATCTCTAACAATGATTGCTGCTCTTGAGCAACTCCATACAGGTTACTAGCTACCCAATATGAAAGCTCGATTGGAGACTCTGGAATGTCATCTGGTAACTCAATTTCTTGACCAGTCAACTTAGCTGACAACCGCACTACGTCTCTCAGCAGTTGATCAACTTCAATAGATAGGGTTTTAACGTCCCGTTCAGTTGGATGATCCTCAATCCACTCAACCAAACCAACATAATAAGGCTTCTCACGAACGTAGTCTAAAACTCGAAATCGCTGTTGCCCTAGCGTCATGATTTTTAGACGATCATCAGGCAGGCGTTGGCAATGGATAATTTCAGCGCAGCAACCGACATTTGCGACTTTCCCCTCAACTGGATCAACCATCAATACCCCAAAGCGGCGATCGCTTTGAAGGATGGTGTTCATCATGATTCGATACCGAAATTCAAAGATATGGAGGGGAAGTCGCCTGTCAGGAAATAGCACTACCTCAGGCAATGGAAACAGGGGAAGCTCTCGAACAGCAACAGATGAAAAGGTCATCGTAATTGTCATCCCAATTAGGGAGCCTTCAAGCGGAACACAAATGCAACTCTTGCAACTTTGCGGTGACTACCGACTGGTAGCTCAAAGTTTTCAACTGCTGAATGTCACTAACCCTTAGTTTATCGCATTGTTTTGGTCTATCGGCAGCGATTAGAGAGTTATAGCTTGACCTCAATATCAACCCCTGCGGGCAAGTCAAGTTTCATCAAAGCATCAATGGTTTTAGAGGAAGGCTGATAAATATCAATGATGCGGCGATGAGTACGAGTCTCAAAGTGCTCCCGTGAATCTTTGTCAACGTGGGGCGATCGCAGAACGCAATAAATACGCCGTTTAGTGGGAAGGGGAATGGGACCAATTGCAGTCGCGTTCGTCCGGTTAGCTGTATCTACGATCTTTTCGCAAGATGTGTCTAGCAGACGGCGGTCAAATGCTTTCAAGCGAATCCGAATCTTTTGTTGTTGAATAGTTGCCATTAAACGTACCTCTATGACCCGATTAAATTGTCTAGGTTCAATTGTGAGATGGGGAATTACAAAAGCTTTTCTAGTCTACCTTGGCAGATAGGGGTATGACCCAAAGCACGTTGTGTAAACCCCGAAACAGTTGCAATTTGTTACTGATTAAGGATACCAGTCTCAGAATAATCAGCAGCCAACCCAACAGTTGACTGCTGACTATAGAAACTCAATCAACAAGAACCGAAGTTACTTGAGAATCTTAGAAACAACACCCGCACCGATGGTGCGACCGCCTTCACGGATTGCGAAGCGCATTCCCTGCTCAATCGCGATCGCGTTGATTAATTCAACGGTCATCTTAATGCGGTCACCCGGCATCACCATTTCGGCTGCGCTACCATCATCTGCGGTGAAAGACGCAATGGTGCCAGTTACGTCGGTTGTCCGAACATAGAACTGAGGCTTGTATCCAGGGAAGAAGGGAGTCTTACGACCGCCTTCTTTCTCAGTCAGAATGTACACTTCACCCTCAAATTGAGTATGAGGAGTGATAGAACCGGGCTTAGCGATTACCATGCCCCGTTCGATGTCAGTCTTCTGAATCCCCCGGAGAAGCAGACCTGCGTTATCGCCTGCCATCCCTTCTTCCAAGCTCTTCTTGAACATCTCAATCCCAGTAACCTTAGTTTTCTGGGTGTCACGAATGCCAACCAATTCTACATCGTCACCGAGTTTGACCTTACCACGCTCAATCCGACCTGTAGCAACGGTACCCCGACCTGTGATAGAGAAAACGTCTTCAACTGCCATCAAGAAGGGCTTGTCTACATCCCGCTCAGGAGTAGGGATGAAGGAGTCAACTGCTTCCATCAACTCGTAGATCTTGTCAACCCACTCATTATCGCCCTTAGCCGTCTTAGGATTCTTGATCATGGCTTCCAATGCCATCAACCCTGAACCGCGAATGATTGGAATATCATCACCAGGGAACTCATAATCACTCAAAAGCTCGCGCAATTCGAGTTCTACCAGTTCTAACAATTCTTCGTCATCAACCTGGTCGATCTTGTTCAGGAAAACGACGATGCTAGGTACACCTACCTGCTTTGCCAACAAGATATGCTCTTTGGTTTGAGGCATCGCACCATCTGTTGCAGCAACCACGAGGATAGCACCATCCATCTGTGCTGCCCCTGTGATCATGTTTTTCACATAGTCAGCGTGTCCTGGACAGTCTACGTGAGCATAGTGGCGGTTCTCAGTCTCATATTCGACGTGAGCCGTATTGATTGTGATACCCCGTGCTTTTTCTTCAGGAGCAGCATCAATCTCATCATACTTTCTTGCCTGAGCTTGACCCAGTGCTGCCAGAGTCATTGTGATTGCAGCAGTCAGAGTCGTCTTGCCATGGTCAACGTGACCAATGGTACCAATGTTGACGTGGGGTTTGGTTCTTTCAAATTTTGCGCGTGCCATGAATCTATGTGTCCCTTTTTCTGATTATGCGTTCCCTTTACTCTTAGCAATGATCGTTTCAGCCACGTTGCGAGGTACTTCCTCGTAATGGCTAAACTCCATTGAGAATATGCCACGACCTTGGGTCTTAGACCGAATATCAGTAGCATATCCGAACATCTCCGCTAGAGGCACCTTTGAAGTAACCTTAGCAATGCCATCCGTAGAATCCATTCCTTCGATCTGTCCTCTACGGGAGTTGAGATCTCCCATGACATCCCCTAGAAATCCTTCTGGAACTTCTACTTCAACCTTCATCATCGGTTCTAGCAGAACTGGGGAAGCCTTCATCACAGCTTCTTTGATTGCCATTGAACCTGCAATCTTGAAAGCCATTTCAGAAGAGTCAACGTCGTGATATGAGCCGTCTACCAATGTCACCTTAACATCAATGACCGGGTATCCTGCCATGATGCCAGATTCACAAGCTTCCTTCATGCCCTGCTCTGCGGGAGGAATGTATTCTTTTGGAATCACACCCCCAACAATTTTAGAGACAAACTCGAAACCTGTTCCAGGTTCACCGGGTTCTAGCTCAATGACCACATGCCCATATTGACCCTTACCACCGCTCTGGCGGACAAATTTGCCCTCCTGTCGAACAGACTTACGAATCGTTTCTCGGTAAGCTACCTGTGGCGCACCCACATTCGCCTCAACCTTAAACTCTCGTAACATTCGATCGACCAGGATTTCCAGGTGTAGTTCACCCATTCCCGCAATCACCGTCTGGTTGGTTTCTGGGTCAATGCTGACACGAAAAGTAGGATCTTCTTCGGATAGAGCTTTCAATGCTTTCGAGAGCTTATCCATGTCCTGTTTAGTTTTCGGCTCAACTGCGACCGAAATAACAGGTTCTGGAATGAAGAGAGATTCCAAAATAACTGGAGCAGATTCATCACAGAGCGTGTCACCCGTGAGAGTATCTGCCAACCCTGGAATTGCTCCCAAATCTCCTGCCCGGAGTTCATCTACGTCGATGCGCTCATCCGCTTTTAATACGATGAGGCGAGAAACCCTTTCCTTCTTATTTTTAGAGGAGTTAAGAACATAGCTGCCTTTCTTCAAGACGCCAGAGTAGACGCGAATGAAGGTCAAACGACCAACGAACTTGTCAGCCATGATCTTGAATGCCAACGCTGACAAAGGCTCATCGTCACTAGCAGATCGCTCAACGGTGTTTCCATCTGGAAGTGCACCTTGAATAGCAGGGACATCAATGGGAGCAGGTAAATAATCAATGACTGCGTCCAGTAATAGTTGAACTCCCTTGTTCTTAAAGGCAGAGCCACACAACATAGGAACAATTGTTCCACTGATGGTTCCTTTACGAAGAGCTGTAACAATCTCGTCTTGAGTTAACTCCTCGCCTTCGAGATATTTCTCAGTTAGGGCATCATCTGTTTCTGCAACAGACTCAATCAACTTCAGGCGAAACTCTTCGACCTGATCTTTGACCTCATCTGGGATATCAGCCTCCTGGATATCTGTGCCGATGTCGTTGGTATAGATGTATGCCTTCATCCGTACCAGGTCAACGATGCCTTTGAAGGTGTCTTCGCTACCAATGGGGATTTGAATAGGAACAGCATTAGCACGGAGGCGATCGACAACTTGCTCGTAAACGCGCAAAAAGTTTGCGCCTACTCGATCCATCTTGTTGACGAAAGCAATGCGAGGTACCTTGTAACGGTTAGCTTGTCGCCATACAGTTTCTGATTGGGGTTGAACTCCACCGACTGAATCGAACACAGCGATCACACCGTCCAAGACCCTCATGGATCGCTCAACTTCAATTGTGAAGTCAACGTGACCAGGGGTATCAATAATGTTGATCTGGTGGTTCTTCCAACTTGTGCTGATAGCAGCAGCCGTGATGGTGATTCCCCGTTCACGCTCCTGATCCATCCAGTCAGTTACTGTGTTTCCGTCATGAACCTCACCAATCTTATGGACCACGCCAGAGTAGAATAAGATGCGCTCAGTCGTTGTTGTCTTGCCTGCGTCAATATGTGCAGCAATTCCAATGTTTCTTACTCGTTCAAGTGGGATGGTGCGTGCCACAGCCAACTCCTTACGTTGCCGCTGATACTTATGCTGACGACTCTATTAAGATTTTATACTTTTGTGCAGCTAAGTTGCAGAGAGTCTTAATACCGATAGTGAGCAAAGGCCTTATTGGCTTCTGCCATTCTGTGAGTTTCCTCACGTTTCCGAATGGTGCTCCCTGTTTCGTTAGCAGCATCCATGAGCTCATTGGCAAGCTTACCTGCCATAGTACGTCCGGTGCGGGAACGAGAAAACTGAACCAGCCAACGGAGTGCTAAGGCAGTACCACGATCGGTTCTAACTTCCATAGGAACCTGGTAAGTTGCTCCACCAACCCGTCGAGCTTTAACCTCAACAAGTGGAGTTGCATTACGAACTGCTTTCTCAAACGTCTCTAGGGGCTCTGCTCCTGTACGCTCTTGAATAATTTTGAATGCATCATAGATGATGCCGTAAGCAATTGATTTTTTACCCGATCGCATCAATCGCCGCACCATCATACTAACGAGGCGGCTATTGTAGGTGGGGTCGGGTGGAACCGGGCGTTTTTGAATAACTGTACGACGAGACATAACAAAACCGTGAAAAGTAATTTTACTCAGGGATAGTGAATACGTGACCGCAACCCGATAGTTTGAGGTGAGATGAAAAACCTCACTAAACGAAGCTGACTATCTAAGTTGATGCGTAACCAGGAATCAAAGTAGCGACGAGCTTTAGTTGAAGCCTCACAATCTCCGACAATGACCGAAATGTTGTTGACGTAAGACGGTTTGTGAGAGAACAGCAGGCTCTTACTTAGCGGCGGCTGCCTTAGGTCGCTTAGCACCATATTTGGAACGACCTTGCTTACGGTCTTTGACCCCAGCTGTATCCAGAGTGCCGCGAATGATGTGATAGCGAACGCCAGGTAAATCTTTGACCCGACCGCCCCGAATCATAACCACTGAATGTTCTTGCAGGTTGTGCCCAATACCCGGAATGTATGCTGTTACCTCAAAACCAGAGGTCAAACGGACCCTGGCGACCTTCCGAAGTGCAGAGTTAGGCTTTTTGGGGGTGGTAGTGTAGACTCTGGTACACACACCACGCCGTTGAGGACAGCTCTTTAAAGCTGGTGATTTGGTCTTTTTGCGTGCCTTGCGGCGTTCGTCACGGATGAGTTGCTGAATAGTGGGCATGATCTAGCGGAGGATTACCTCTTAACGGGTCTAACTTTTCACAGTCTCTAACTATACCGATTTTACCGATTGCTTGTCAATTTGGCTTTAAAGTCGTAATTTTATTGTTCGGCAGTTGCATGAGCCGCTACAAAAGAATTACCACAATCGCAACTGTGGGCGGCATTGGGGTTATGAAATCGGAACCCACCTCCCATTAAATCTTCTGAGTAATCGATCGTAATCCCCTTGAGGTGGACCAGGCTTTCGGGGTCAACGATGAGCTGTATCCCCTCATACTGATAAGCGTGTTCCAAAGCGGTTGTGCTTTCGCCAAATTCAAGGGAGTAGTGCAAATCAGCACATCCCCCTGGCTTAACTGCTAATCGAACTGAGTTGGCATTGGGATGACGTGATTTCAAACGATTTAGCTCATGAATAGCTGCATGGCTCAGATGAATCATGATGGGAAAGAGCAGCATCACGCAATCGACCCATTGATTTTACTGCTAAGTAGGGGCGATCGCCGCAAGCTTTCACAAAAAACAAGACGGGATCATAGCCTAAGCTATGATCCCACTGATTGATAACTCTTGTAACGACCTTTGGAGTGAACCGGGAAAAGCTAGAAGCAGGAGTCGCTATTTAAGCTTTGGTGCGAGCGTAGTCGTCCTGGAAGCGGACGATATCATCTTCTCCGAGGTACTCACCGTTCTGAACTTCAATGAGAACCAGGTTAATGACACCAGGGTTTTCGAGACGGTGGGTTGTGCAGGGAGGTACGTAAGTGGACTGGTTGCTGAACAGCAGCGTTTCTTGATCGCCACACACAACTTTGGCAGTACCAGAAACAACGATCCAGTGCTCACTGCGGTGGTGATGCATTTGCAGGCTAAGGCGATGACCTGGCTTAACCTCAATCCGTTTGATTTTGTATCCCCGTCCCTCTTCTAAAACCGTAAACGATCCCCAGGGTCGCAGTTCAGTTGCGGCGACTCCTTTGATACCTGGCAGACTAGACACAGTAGGCTGGGCGAGTTCTTGAGTCTGAGCCATGACACTATCTCCTTTGATGGTTGGCTAGAGATTGGAAGGATGATTTAGGTTAAGTCAGTTTAGCTAAAGCGGGATGAGTAGATAAACTCCTAAAAGGGTTGGATTCTCTTTGGGAAACCGAAAGTAAACATAACAGAAATGTTCTGGGTTCCGGTATATACCTGCTCCAAAACGGGGTGATTTATATGGATTCTTCACCGGAGTCTTGAGAGCTTCAAGAGAGCTTCATTTTCAGCCTTTTGACCTAGTAGAAATACTCATCAGAGCAGTTCTGAGGGGAATTAGAAGTTGGGCTGAATGAAAATCCCGATGCCATTGTGGACGCGGGCGACGGTTCGGGGAGAGCGATTAATCAACGTGCCTCCCAGATAGAGACTGGTGGAACTGCCCCCATCCAGATTGAGAGCATCGATCGCCCCCATGCGTGAGACAATTTCAGCCGTCTCTGAAAGAGTGGGACCACTACCGTTAACGCGATTTTGGATCGCCAGTAGCATTAGTTTACCCTCTGGCATTTTGGCGATGACACTGCGAACGGCGGCTTGTTGGATGAAAGCGTCAGTGAACTGTTCTGCTTGAGGATTTAGCACAATTTGGCGATCGCGAATTAAGAGAGGGCCAGCCCCGACGATTTGTGGATATTGGTTAAAAGCAGCGGGGCTGAGGACAGTGGAGAGTTGCAGAGTCGTGCCCACTGGTAGAGCCGCCAGGGCTGTGTTGAAGGAGCGCACAACCAATAGGTAGCCATTGGTGGGAATGGGAACCGTGGTTTGTCCTTGAGTCGTGCTGGTTTGTTGGCGAACGACCTGATTATTTTGAACCGTGAGAATCGTTTCGTTATCAATAATGTTGGTGTAGCTTGTACCCCAATCGGTTGTATAGCGGGCAATTCCGGCTCTAACGTAGCCCGTGTTAAAAAGGCTGATGGGGTATTGTTGTCCGGTTGAGGTCGATAGAGTCTCTCGGAAGTCGAGTCGGTCGATTGCTACTGTTCCTGTGTCACTCCAGGCGATCGCCCCTCGGTTAAGAATTGGGCCTGAAATCCAGCGGTTATCTCGGCGCAATGCCCCCAGAGGCAACTGATTATTGCGGTTAAAGAAGCCCCCGTTAATCGCCGCTGCGACTTGAGACTGTTGGGCAATTCTGATCAGAGGAGCCGTGCCAACGGCACCAGCAGGGTTTGTCCAGACAGGTTTTATAGCCAACCCTTGTTGTTGGGGATCAATGAGTAGAGAGATAACTGGAAATTGGGCAGTTCTAATGGTGACGATTTGTTCTCTCCACCGCACGCCATTTGCCCAGAGGATGTCGCGTTCTCTCACAGCATCTCGAATGTCGATAATGAGCCGATTTGGGTTGGGCAAAGTCCATACTTGCGGGCGCAATCCAGCTGGAATGCCGATGCGAACCAGCGTCTGGTTGCCACTTGCTTGAATGTTTAAGCTAGTTAAACGATTACCTGCGGTAGGAATGAAGCTTTGTAGCAGCGCAGGACTGGCTTGAGCATCCAGGGTAATGACCAATTCCGAGGCTTCTTGCGTCACTTGCCAGGGCGTGGGCTGATCCAGATCGACAACGATGCGATCGCCCCAGCTTTGTCGTCCCTGGCGAATCCCAACTACTTGGGTGGGAGGAGTTGCAATTTGTAGCGTCCCTCCGTTGGCTCGTACCTGCCAGTTAGCTTGTCGTGCAAGCTCTGTGATGTCTAGATAGCGATATTGGGCGGTGAGCCAGGTGGGTAAAACGAGGGGGAGCGATGCCGGGTCAGAGAACCACTGCACTGGCTGACGGGTTGCATTGGACGTGTTGAGGAGATCGACTCCCAGGGTTTGTAGCAGGGATATATCGCTAATGCCAATCGTTTGCTGTCGCTGGCTCCAGTTGCCGGGAAGCGATCGCCCGTTGAGGACAATCTGGTTGCCCTGCTGGGTGAGGGGTAAGGGTAAGGCACCTTGTGCCAGTGTGGGAACCCAGGACTGCTGATGAAAAATAGCTTGAGAGGCGAGGGGGTTGGCATTACTTCTGGCAGAGATGACTAGATAGCCAGCGATCGCCAGACAAAGGGGTGCCAGCAGTGGTCTGAAGGGCTTCCCAAAACGGAGTTTGCGGAGGGAAGGATGCTGTTGTGAGGGATTTTTTTTAACCAACGGTCTTGTGAGGAGTTTGGTAGTGTCTCTAACCCATCTCTTTCAAGTTATGGAAGTAGTTTGATGGGATTTGTATACAGAATCTCTCAAGTCTAAAAAGGTTGCCAATTGGGGTTCACAAATTGTTAAGACGGGCGATCGCAGTTTCGCTACATTAAACATTGACTCACAGCACTAAACTTAAGCCGTTATGAAATAAATTTCATAACTTGTGTGAGAGAAACTGATAGATCTAAACCCCAAAATTTAGTTTCATAATAGGTATGGTGAGGCTAAATACCGATCGGTCTAAGACACAAATTTTAGAAGTCTCTAGATGGTTATTTTGCCCCCGACCCCACGAGTTGTTTGATTTCTATTTCCATGAAGAGTTACTGGTATGAGGAACTGCTTGTACCAGGGATTGCAAAGATGTTCCACTTTTATTAAGATTTGAACTCTAAATCTTAACGGTGGCGATGTAAGCGTTGTGAAACAGCTTCATGCTGCTTTAGGTGCGTCATCTAACAAATACCTCCCTCCAGGTCATCATTACAGGCTTTTGTGCCATTGCAAGCAATGGTGCTGAAGTGTTGTCGGTTGAGTCACTTACACTCCTCTTTTGTCAAACTGTGATGTATTTGTCTCTTTACCAACAGTTCCCCCTTCTACTGTGATTAATGACAGTGGTTGTTCGGCAATATGAAATTTTTGGGTTGTCCTCCGGCATTACAAGCGCAATTAGGTGAAACAAATTGATATGGGTGATACAAACGTGACTCAGTCTAGACTGATGGATCAGGGAGCAGTGGGATTCGCAGGACAGCCTTGGTTGGTAGAAGAGCGGGATGCCTGTGGTGTCGGCTTCATCGCTGACCAGCAAGGTCGCACTAGTCATATGCTGGTTGCGAAAGCACTCTCGGCTTTGACATGTTTGGAGCATCGAGGAGCCTGTAGTGCCGATCAGGATTCTGGAGATGGAGCCGGATTGATGACTGCCCTGCCCTGGGAATTGTTGGGCGAATGGTTGGCTGCTCAAGGCATTGAACGACCTGCTCAGGCAGGGGTCGGAATGGTATTTTTGCCGCAATCCGAATCAGCGGCGGCGATCGCCCGTCAGCTCTTTAATCAGGCGATCGAAGCGGCTGGATTAACTGTGTTGGGTTGGCGTGTGGTTCCCGTGAAGCCAGAAACATTGGGGATTCAGGCGCGGGAAAATTTGCCCCAAATTGAACAAGTTTTGGTGAAATCCGATGTGGTTAGCGGCGATGAACTGGAACGTCTGCTGTTTTTAGTGCGCAAACAGACGGAAAAGGCAGTAGCGATCGCCGCAGAAAATGCTTCTCCAGACGAGGCGGAGCGACTCCGCGAATTTTATGTATGCTCCTTCTCTAGCCGCACGATTGTGTATAAGGGCATGGTGCGATCGGCAGTGCTGGGTGAATTTTATCTGGACTTGCAAAATCCGGCTTATCAAAGTGCTTTTGCGATTTATCACCGTCGTTTTAGTACCAACACGATGCCTCGCTGGTCGCTAGCCCAACCCATGCGGTTGTTGGGGCACAACGGCGAAATCAATACTTTGCTGGGTAATATCAACTGGATGATGGCACGGGAAGCGGATCTGGCTCATTCTTGCTGGGGCGATCGTCTGGCGGAACTGAAACCCATCGTCAATCCAGAACGGAGCGATTCTGCTAACCTGGATAACTCCTTTGAGTTATTGGTTCGCTCTGGTCGGACTCCATTGGAGTCAATCATGATCATGGTGCCAGAGGCTTATAAAAATCAGCCTGATCTGGCAGATTATCCGGAAGTCACTGATTTCTATGAATATTACAGCGGCATTCAGGAACCCTGGGATGGCCCTGCGTTGCTAGTTTTCAGTGATGGGAAAAAAGTCGGAGCGGCACTTGACCGAAACGGGTTGCGCCCTGCTCGCTACAGCATCACTCAAGATGGGTTTGTTGTGGTGTCATCGGAGGCAGGGGTAGTTGACCTGCCCGAAGCGGAGATTGTGGAAAAAGGTCGTTTAGGACCGGGACAAACAATTGCCGTTGACCTGGAGAGCCATGAAGTTCTGAAGAACTGGCAGATCAAACAGCGGGTTGCCAGTGCGCATCCCTATGGTGAATGGCTGCAACGAAATCGCGTTGATCTGGAACCCCAGCCCTTTCTGGAATCAAACCAGATGGATGCAGGGGCACTGCTGCGACATCAAATTGCCTTTGGTTACACCACCGAAGATGTCGAGATGATCATCCAGGAGATGGCAGCCCAAGGGGGTGAACCCACCTTCTGTATGGGGGACGATATTCCACTGGCAGTCTTGTCTGATAAACCACGCTTGCTCTACGACTACTTCAAGCAACGCTTCGCTCAGGTGACCAATCCACCGATTGACCCCCTGCGGGAAAAATTGGTGATGTCATTGACTATGCAATTGGGTGAACGGGGCAATTTGCTGGAAACAGCACCCGAATCGGCTCGGTTGCTCAAGCTAGATTCTCCTGTGTTGAGCGAACCTGATTTGAATTGGATTCGCCAATCTGGGTTTGAAACGGCTACGCTCTCAACCTTGTTTGAGATTGCGGATGGTCCAGAGGGATTGCGACGTGCGGTGACGGCTCTGTGTCAGCAAGCAATGGCAGCCGTACGAACAGGCAAAAAGGTTCTTGTGTTGAGCGATCGCCTCAATCAAGCGGGTGAACCCACTGCCCTCAACGCAGGCTACAGTTACATTCCCCCATTGTTGGCGGTGGGCGCGGTGCATCATCACCTGATCCGTCAGGGACTCCGGATGAAAGCGTCTTTGGTGGTAGATACGGCACAATGCTGGAGCACGCATCATGTTGCCTGTTTGATTGGTTATGGAGCTAGTGCGGTTTGCCCTTATCTGGCTTGGGAAACGGTGCGTCAATGGTGGTCTGATCCCAAGACTCAAAGCTTTATGGAGCGGGGCAAGATTACCGCTACAACTCTCAGTGGAGCCCAGCGAAACTATCGCAAAGCGTTGGAATATGGATTGCTGAAGATTCTCTCGAAGATGGGCATCTCGTTGTTGTCGAGCTATCACGGGGCTCAAATCTTTGAGGCGATCGGGATTGGAGCAGACTTGTTGCATCTGGGCTTTACGGGGACTGCCTCGCGTTTGGGAGGACTCACCGTCACCGACCTGGCTCAAGAGGTGCTGACCTTCCACGGTCGAGCTTTTCCTGAGCTGACCAGTAAAAAACTTGAGAACTTTGGCTTCTTTAACTACAAGCCAGGGGGCGAATATCACATGAACAGCCCCGAAATGGCAAAGGCTCTGCACAAGGCGGTGGCGAGCAAGAGCTATGACCACTACGAAGTCTATATGAATCAGCTAGAGCACCGTCCAGTGACGGCTCTGCGAGATTTGCTGGACTTTCAGGGCGATCGCCCCGCTGTCCCAATTGAAGAAGTTGAACCCGTCGAGGAGATTGTCAAACGGTTCTGCACCGGAGCCATGTCGTTGGGCTCTCTCTCTCGTGAGGCACACGAAACGCTGGCGATCGCAATGAATCGACTGGGCGGTAAATCAAACTGCGGTGAGGGGGGTGAAGATCCGGTTCGCTACAAGGTGTTAGACGATGTGGATGCAACGGGTAGCTCGTCACTCTTCCCTCATCTAAAGGGATTACGAAACGGAGATACTGCTAGTTCAGCGATCAAACAGGTCGCATCGGGTCGCTTTGGTGTGACTCCTGAATACCTGCTGAGTGCTCGGCAATTGGAAATCAAAATTGCTCAGGGAGCCAAGCCCGGTGAAGGGGGACAACTCCCAGGTAAAAAGGTCAGCCCCTACATTGCGATGTTGCGTCGCTCTAAACCTGGAGTGTCGTTGATTTCGCCGCCCCCGCATCATGACATCTACTCGATTGAAGACCTGTCGCAGCTGATCTTTGACCTGCATCAGATTAATCCTGTAGCGCAGGTATCGGTCAAGTTGGTCGCCGAGGTGGGGATTGGCACGATCGCCGCTGGGGTCGCCAAAGCCAATGCCGATATTATTCAAATTTCGGGTCATGACGGGGGTACGGGTGCGTCTCCTCTCAGCTCGATTAAACATGCCGGAGTGCCCTGGGAGTTGGGGTTGACGGAGGTGCATCGCGTGCTGATAGAGAACCGCTTGCGCGATCGCGTTTTGTTGCGGGCTGATGGCGGACTCAAAACAGGATGGGATGTTGTAATGGCAGCTTTGATGGGGGCTGAGGAATATGGCTTTGGTTCTGTGTCGATGATTGCGGAAGGCTGCATCATGGCGCGGATCTGCCATACCAACAACTGTCCCGTTGGAGTCGCAACGCAGCAGGAGAAATTACGTCAACGCTTTACCGGAACTCCAGAGCATGTCGTCAACTTCTTCTACTTTGTGGCAGAAGAGGTGCGATCGCTACTGGCGCGTCTGGGTTATCGCTCACTCCACGAGATTATCGGTCGGGCTGATCTGTTAAAAGTGCGCGATGTCAAGTTGACCAAAACGCAGTCGCTTAACCTGGACTGTCTGACTAAACTACCCGATACTCGTGAAGATCGCAGTTGGCTGAACCATGAAACGGTTCACTCCAACGGTCCTGTTTTAGATGACCAATTGCTCAGTGATCCTGAGATTCAAGCGGCAATTCAACAACAGGGAACCGTGACTCATGCAGTGACCGTTGTGAACACCGATCGCACGGTGGGAGCAAGATTGGCTGGGGCGATCGCCAAGCAGTACGGCGATACTGGCTTTGAGGGACAAATCACGCTCAACTTCCAGGGCAGTGTGGGGCAGAGCTTTGGTGCCTTTAACCTGCCAGGGATGACCCTGAATTTAGAAGGGGAAGCGAACGATTACGTTGGCAAAGGGATGCACGGGGGTGAGATTGTCATCAAACCGTTGGCAACAGCTACTTACAACCCTGCTGAAAACGTCATTATCGGCAACACCTGTCTGTACGGAGCAACAGGAGGCTTCCTGTTTGCCAATGGTCACGCTGGAGAACGCTTTGCGGTTCGCAACTCAAAAGCTCAGGCGGTAATTGAGGGAACGGGTGATCACTGCTGCGAATACATGACGGGTGGCGTGATTGTGGTTTTAGGTCGAGCAGGACGTAACGTTGGCGCAGGGATGACGGGTGGCTTAGCGTACTTCTTGGATGAAGATGGCAGTTTCCCGGCTAAAGTCAACCCGGAAATTGTCAAGATTCAACGGGTCAGCACCCCTGCTGGAGAAGAGCAACTGAAATCACTGATTGAGGCTCATTTAGAGCGTACAGGCAGCCTACGAGCACGGCAAATTCTAGAGAATTGGTCAACCTATCTGCCTCAGTTTTGGCAGGTGGTGCCGCCATCGGAGGCAAATAGCCCTGAAACTAGTGATGCCGAAGAAAAAGTCTTGACTCCTGCTCAGTAAGCAAGTTGGGTTTAAGGCATGATTCAACAAATCCCCAGAATTCAAATTCTGGGGATTTGTTTTGATGGAGCTTTTAATAAAACAGCTTTGCTTTTAGCAGTAAGGATGTGATCAGCAGTTTATAAAAACTACTTGTCTTTGTTCTTCTCATCTTTTTTTAGCTCCTTTTCGATGAAAGAACTGGCTCTGTTCAAAACCTTGCCCAATTTATGCAGTTGCGTTTTATGCCCGCGTTCAGCATTGTTGGCAAAATTGTCGGTTTGTTCGCCCAATTGATTCAGCACTTCAACCAAATCTTCACCCTTTGTTTTGTTGCCAGTGAGCCACTTCTTCAGTTGCTTGAGGCTGTTACCAATTTCCTTCAACTCAGGCTCTTTGGACTTGTGCAAAATGTCGTACCACTCATCAATGAAGCCTGTTGCTTGATCAATAGCGATCGCCGTCAGGTCATTTCCATCAAAAGTTTCCAACAGCGCATTTAGTTCTTCGCCTTCATCAATGTCGTTGTGAGTCTCAGCATGGCCTTCTGCCTTGGCAGGTTTGCTCTTGGGCTGTTCCTCTTCGTGATGGTTTTCAGCTTTAGCAGATTTGTTCTTGTCTTCTTTGTGAGCAGGCTTACTATTTTTGTTAGTTGTCTCGTGTTGCTTTTCCTTATCCTCAACACTTTGCTTGCTCTTGGTTTCAGATTTAGCCATGGTTCCAATTCCGTTATTGATGACAGGTATGGAACTCAGCGTACAAACGACACACAATTCAATCCCTCATTCTCAGGCATTAACCTGGAAATCAATCAATTGAAAGAGGGCAAGAATAGCAAGCGAATTTAGAAGAAATCAGAGAGCCAGGGGGAGTGACTTTGGAACACATGGTCTGCTGTTGAAAGCGCAATTTCTGTTCCTTCTATTTGCCCCATTAATTTTAATTCGCGGGCTGTAAATAACCCACTGTAGAGTGAAGATAGTGAACGGATGTGGAGCTTTAAATCACCGTTTCCACCCTGTACAACTTCACTTTTACCATTTGCTACCGTCAAAACAAATCTGCCTGTATTTTCTGCAAATAAATCGTCTTGAATGTCTAAATGTAATTCAGCTTGCACATTGGCAGAATAACCTCTTTTTTCTAATGCTTTGCTAACGTCAATAATGCGCAGCATCCAGCGTTCTGCATTGACTAGACGAGCTGATTGTTCTGGTAGTAAGAGGGATAGAGGATCGGTCAGTGAACTGCGCCAACGGATGTTATCAATTTGAGAGCGATGGTCTGCCAAAAATGACCAGAAGCGTTGAATGGCTGCTGAAGTCAGCAATACCCAATCCTTAATGACCAGTCGGTTATCGTTATTAACCCTGACCTGATGAAAGATGATGTACCCTTCCAGGTGATTCAGATCTCCAAAGCCATAAGCACAGGCGATCGCCTCCTTGGGTTGCATATCAGTCAATTCTTGCCAAAGGAACGAGTGGCGTTCAACATGACCGCTATAGATCTGTGCCTTCTGGCGATATAACGGAGCTAACAGGTCAACAGTTGGGGTAATCGGGTGGATAGGCAACGAGCGATCGCTGGCTTGAATCGTTTGAGGTTCAATCTCCCAGACACAGAGTAACCCTCCCTGTTCATAGCCCGCTTTGCGGTAGAGTCGTTGTGTTGCGGGATAGAGCACGGACAACGGAATTCCTTGTTCCCGCAGTTCTCCCAAGGTCTTTTGCATCAGGGTGATTGCTGCTCCTGAACCACGAAACTCTGGGGCAACCCCAACCGCAGCAATGCCCGCCATCGGGACACATTGCCCGCCATACCACTGCCCCATCTGCAAAACGGCTAAGCCGCCTACAAGCTGATCTCCTTGACGAAGCACTCGAAAGTTTTGAGAACCAACCCGCTTCATATAAACAGACTCACCGGGGCTGTTGAAGCATTGGCTCAAGAGACGGGACAAATTCTCCTCTTCATGAGAGGAGTCAAGCGTTCCATAGGTGAATGAAGGATTCATAGCGATCGCGACCGATTGCACTACAAAAGGTATTATAGTTTGTAGTATAACCTGTAGTATTGCAGAGGCGATCGCCTATTTTCAATTCGCGTTCTACACGCGCGCTGCCACCATTTTTTGCACTGCTTCGACGATTTGAGCAGGTTGCACAATGGTCAAATTCTCCAACATGCCATTGTAAGGGGTGGGAATATCTTGTGAAGCCAGTCGCAGCACAGGAGCATCTAATTCATCAAAGAGGCGATCGTTGATGGAAGCTGTCAACTCGGCTCCAATACCCCCCGACTTCATACATTCCTCTACAATGATGACCTTGTGAGTTTTACGGATAGAGGCTCCAATGGTTTCAAAATCAAGGGGCTTTAAAGAAATCAAGTCGATGATTTCTGGGTCATACCCTTCCTTTTCCAGGGTTTTAACCGCTTGTAAACAGTGGTGCCGCATCCGGGAATAGGTCAAGATGGTCACATCTGAACCCGTGCGAACCACTTCTGCTTTGTCGAGTGGCAATAAATATTCTTCTTCGGGTAAATCTTCTTTTAGGTTGTAGAGCAAAACGTGCTCAAAAAAGAGAATAGGGTTGTCATCCCGGATGGCAGATTTGAGCAAGCCTTTGGCATTGTAGGGGGTAGAACACGCCACTAGCTTTAACCCAGGCACTCCCTGAAAGTAAGCTTCAAGTCGTTGGGAGTGTTCTGCACCGAGTTGTCGCCCGACTCCACCCGGACCTCGAATCACGATGGGAATTTTGAAGTTGCCACCAGAGGTATAGCGCAACATCCCAGCGTTGTTCGCGATCTGGTTAAACGCCAACAACAGAAAGCCCATGTTCATCCCTTCCACAATCGGGCGCAGACCCGTCATTGCGGCTCCAACAGCCATCCCTGTAAAGCTGTTTTCAGCAATAGGAGTGTCAAGTAGTCGGAGGTCTCCGTACTTCTTATATAAATCTTTTGTTGCTTTGTAAGAGCCGCCGTAGTGCCCTACATCTTCGCCCAAAACAAAGACGGAAGGATCTCGCGCCATCTCTTCGTCGATCGCCTCACGCAGTGCGTTGTAGAGGAGGGTTTCTGCCATTGGGTTAACTTCTGCTTAATAGTTCCAACCTAGAATTTTACCGTTTTATGAATAGGGATGGTGAGATCAATAACGATAAACATGAAGGATAAAGGTTAAATATGGAGGATAAGAGATAAAAAGGGTGATCGGCGGTTACGAGGTAAGGGTCAACAAGAAAAGTGGCGACTGACCGTTGGTTTTGTCATCTCACGCACCGTTTACCAATCGTCTTTGATGCTTCCCCTCCACTCCTCGTATTACCCTTTATCCTTTATCCCTCATCCTTTCCTTTATCCTTTATCCCTCATCCTTTCCTTGCTACCCTCTCAACTTTTCTGACCAGACCCGAGTGGGTAAGCCCCACACATAGATGAACCCTTCTGCGGCTTTGTGATCGAATTGATCTTCTGCGCCATAGGTTGCCAAATCAGGACTATAGAGAGAATTGGTAGATTTGCGCCCAACAATAGTAGCTGTCCCTTTAAACAGTTTGACGCGCACAATGCCTGAGACTCGCTCTTGAGTTTGCTGGACAAAGGCATCCAAAGCGGCTTTAAGAGGGCTATACCACAGTCCGTTGTAAACCAATTGGGAGTAAGTTTCTTCAATGCCGCGTTTGTAGTGGGTGACATCGGCAGTCAAGGTCAGGCTCTCTAAATCGCGGTGTGCTTGAATCAGAACCAACAAAGCAGGAGCTTCGTAGATTTCACGCGACTTAATACCAACCAGACGGTTTTCAACCATGTCGATGCGTCCGACCCCGTGTCGCCCGACAACTTCATTGAGTTGGGTAATGAGGGTAACAGGGTCAAGGGCTGTGCCGTTGAGTGTGACAGGAATACCCCGGTCAAAGCTGATTTCGACATACTCTGGCTCGTTCGGGGTGTTGGCGATCGCCTGTGTCAGCGCGTAAATTTCCTCCAGTGGCTCCGTCCAGGGATCTTCTAGAGGACCTGCCTCAATGCTGCGTCCCAGCAAGTTGCGATCGATGCTGTAGGGTGAAGATTTCTTGACTGGAGACGGGATGCCATAGCGTTCTCCATAGGCGATCGTCTCTTCGCGGCTCATGCCCCATTCACGAGCGGGGGCGAGTACTTTCAGACTTGGGTTAAGAGCAGCGATCGACACGTCAAATCGCACCTGGTCATTCCCTTTGCCTGTGCAGCCATGAGCTACGGCATCTGCCCCGTATTCGGCAGCCGCTTCGACTAGCAATTTGGCGATCAGGGGACGGGCTAAGGCGGTCGAGAGGGGATAGCGATTTTCGTAGAGAGCATTCGCCTGAATTGCCGGAAATGCATAGTCTTTTACAAACTCTGCGGTGGCATCTGCAATTAAGGACTTTTCTGCTCCAGATTTCAAAGCTTTCTCACGAATGGGTTCTAACTCATCCCCCTGACCTAAATCAGCGGCTAAGGTAATGACCTCTTTGACACCCCATTCGTGCTTGAGGTAAGGAATACACACGGAGGTATCAACCCCACCCGAATATGCCAAAACGACTCGTTCAGCGCGCCCCATGACCATTACTTTGTGAAACAACAAACCATTTATTATGGCGTCAATTGGTCACTAAATTTTGTTCGGATAGGACATTATGGAGGAAAGAGAGAAGCGGGAAAAAAGAAGAGAGAAGAAGGAAGAGAGGAAGGTTGAACGATAAAGGATGAAGGATAAGAAGGAAGCGGGAAGAGGCACGATTTATCACGTCTGTACGAGGGGAAAGGAAGCGGGAAAAAAGAAGTAGAGAAGAAAGAGGAGAGAAAGGCTGAAGGATAGAGGCGAGAAAGGCTGAAGGATAAAGGATAAAAGAGAAGAGGCGCGATTCATCGCGTCTGTAGGAATGGTAAGGGAAGACAGAAGAGGCGCGATTCATCGCGTCTGAATGATCAAGGAGGGAAGGCGGCGATCGCTCTGTGAACAAATTAGGGCATTAAAAAACACAGAGAGAACAACCTCTGTGTTAAATGCTGTGATTTAGTTGTGATTTCACGTCTAGATTGACGACTACGCCAAAATTCAGGAGATGGAGAGTTAGTCGTCTAAGCGTAGGAGCTTACGATAAAAGCCTTGTGAGAAGTCAACCAACCGAGAACTTCTAAAGGTGTAAACGACATCAATTAAGAAATCGACAAACTCAAAGTTAGCCAGTGTCAGCTCGTAGCTGAGGTCTGCATTGCCATCAAACTGCATTCGGCAGCGGGTCAAATCAGCGGGTAGAGAGGATACGCTCCAACTGGCGACAAAGGGAATGCTCTCTCCTCCCTCAATCTTGCGGGAGCCTTCAAGACTGCCTTTCTGGTAAAGGCTAATGGCTAGAGGTAGAGCATTGCGTTTACGACCCTGGTAATAAGGAGCATAAACGTTGACGTCACGAGGATTGGCGGGTTCAAGTTTCTCAAGACCCATATCAAACTTTCCTTGATTTCGCTGACGAAGGGTTGAAGTAGTAAACAGGACTAATGCCCAAGCAAAGCATTATCTGCTTCATGAGGTATAGTATGCCCTGGAAGTTCAGTCTGGTAACAATTTTTTCGTTAATTTCTGCTTAAGATGCGATCGCTCAAAAAGGAGTTGAGCTAACGATTAAACACCTGGGAGGGATCGGGTGGGAGATTCGATGTACAGGAGCGGCAACGGCTAGCTGCGATCGGCACCATGGTTAAACAATAGGGGCACTCTTTTTCGGTAGGGGATGGGGTTTCCTGTTCTCTGCGCTTCCAACTCCCAAGCACTCGAATTGCCACAAACAGCACTAAAGCAATGATGATGAAATCGATGATGGAGCCAAAGAATTCACCGATACGGATGCCAGGTCCAATGGTTGCTTCTCGCCAGTTGCCTTGAGGCACTAAGGGATTGATAAAGGGCATCACGATATCTTCAACAAAGGAAGTGACAATCTTGCCGAAAGCAGCCCCAATAATGACGGCGATCGCCAATTCAACAACATTGCCCTTTAACGCAAACTCTCGAAAATCGTGAATGAAACCAGTTGTGGCCTGTCTTGTTCGTCTCACGGTCATAAATGATGCATCTCCTTGAAACAACAGGGAAATGGTAGTGTTTCAGATCTGTTGCTACTAACCCCCGGCTGTCGCCGTCCCCCTTACTAAGGGGGACTACAGGGGGTCTTACAGAGGTTATCAACAGGTTTGGAACACCACCCAGGGAAATGACCCAGAGTCCCAGCCTGTAGTGATATCTTGAAGCAAATTTTTGTCTAAAGAATTGTACCCCTCTTAAGGGGGAGTGTCATACCTAATTAGGCTGCAATCCTTTCCTGGTATGAGGGCAGACCCAACCGCAAAGATGCTGCGTTTAGGTTAGTGTTGAGGCATGAGTGGCAATTTGCGAGTTTTGGTAATTGGCGGGGGTGCGGGTGGCTTTTTTGGAGCGATCGCCTGTGCGGAGGCGCATCCTCATGCCCAGGTAACACTGTTAGAAGCGGGACGTGCTCCTCTAACAAAGGTGCGGATTTCAGGAGGGGGACGGTGTAACGTGACCCATGCCTGTTTTGATCCGGCGACCTTGGTGCAGTTCTATCCGCGTGGTGGTAAAGCCTTGCGGGGGGCATTTAGCCGATTTCAACCCAAGGACACCATTGCCTGGTTTCAACGTCGAGGCGTGACGTTAAAAACAGAGGCAGATGGGCGGATGTTTCCCGTGACCGATGACTCTGCCACGATCGTTGAGTGTTTGACGAAAGCGGCTCAATCCGCAGGAGTCAGGATCAAAACGAATGCTTCTGTAGTAGCAATTCAGCGGGTTGGTACAGATTTTCTAGTGCAGTTGAAATCAGGGGACGTGATTGAGGGCGATCGCCTCCTGTTAGCAACGGGCAGTAACGCGCAGGGATATGAATTTGCCAGATCCTTGGGACATCGCATCGAACCGCCTGTGCCCTCGCTGTTTACCTTTAATATTGCCGATCCTCAGTTGCGAGAACTGGCAGGAGTGGCGGTGGAGTCCGTGCGAGCACAACTTTTGGTTCCCAATCAGAAACCGATTGAACAATCGGGGGCGTTGCTCATCACCCATTGGGGAATGAGTGGTCCAGCGATTTTGCGGTTATCCGCCTGGGGAGCACGAGTTTTGCACGACTGCCGTTATCAAGCCACTCTGCGGGTGAATTGGTTGCCGCAACTGTCGTTTGGTCAGGTGGAACAGGTGTTGAACGATGCCAAAACTCAGGAAGGACGAAAGGCGATCGCTTCCTATTCTCCGGTATCTTTGCCCCGTCGGCTCTGGCAGTATTTGGTGGCTCGTTGTCAGATGAATGAAGAACAACGGTGGGCAGATCTATCTAAGAAATCGTTGAACCAACTAGTGCAAGCCTTGACGCAAAGCCAGTATGCGATCGCGGGCAAAGGAGCATTCAAAGAAGAGTTTGTCACCTGCGGTGGAGTTGTTCTTAAAGAAGTTGATTTCAAAACAATGGAGAGCCGTCTCTGTCCAGGCTTATATTTTGCTGGAGAAATCTTAGACATCGACGGCATTACTGGAGGCTTTAACTTTCAAAGTGCCTGGACAACGGGGTGGTTAGCCGGACACGCAATGGGAGAGGGATAAAGGCAGAGGCAGAAGTTAGATAGGTTCGGTTTAAGCCTGGCGGATGAATTCGCGGCTATCAGAGCCAAGTCCGCCGACGCGGACTTTATAACCGTAGCCACATTCGATGGGGCAGAGGCAAGACCCAGATTCCTGGCAGAGACTAGGAACCGGGAAAGATTTAGGAGAGGTTTGGTAATCCCAAACTGTACAGAGTTCTATCGCGTTTGCAATTCAAATTAGTATGAATGGTTCTCTTATTCTGGTTTATTCAGTTCTTTTTTGAGATGTAGAACATAGGCAGCTACAGCTTTTCCAAATTTTTCCTCTGGGCTTTCTTCCTTTTTCTTTTCTTCTTTAGGGTTGAGTTTGTCCCCAATGCCAAAACAGATAATGCCTAAAAAGCCAGCGATCGCCAGGGTCAAGATTAATGAGGGAATCATGGTATGCACCTAGATAGGTTGGGATGAGTAGCCGAGATCGCTACCGACAAATCAACAGAATTCAGAACATTAAGCCCTCCACCTTTCGATGGAGTGACTTGTCATATCAAGCGTGCCCAGCATGAATTAACCAAGCAGAGGTATATAGCCGTAGCCACATTGGATGCGGCGGAGGCGAGTCAGAAAGCCTTCCCAGAATCAGTGTTTGAACCATTGTTTTGGCTTAAGCTTTCTGACCAAAGTTATGTTTCACACTTTGTCGAATGCAAAGTGTGAAAGGTTAAGTAGAAGCATCGATACACCCAAATTCTCCTGAAGTAGAATATCAGTACTACTTCAGGGGCATGTATAAAAGGATGTACGAGATGACCGAATTATGCAGCGATCGCTGCTGTGCCTGAATCAAGTCGCTTGATTTGCCAGAGATTTATGACTGAGCGTTGTTAGCTCGAGCAGCCCGCAAAAGACTCAGAAACCGCTGACTGTCAAAACTGCGGGGGTCACGTCGGTTACCGGAGCGATCGACTGCTCGATGGGTGGTCAAGCGGTTGTCTGGAACACCCGTCTGAGCCACAAGCCACGCCAACGATCGGTATTGAGCGGCAGTATAACCACTGTGACGTGCTCCATTGCCGCGTCCGTCTGGGGGAGATTCCAGGGATGTGTGATAGGCGAAGTTGTTCACTGAGGGAGGCAAAACTGGGTCAAGCTTTACCGTTTCAACGCCGTTCTCTCCAACAAAAATTGAATTACCTGCTCCGTAAGCCCTCAATTCAGGGGGAACTAAATAAACAATCGTGCCATCGCGTTTAATCAGGCTGTGGTAGCTGACCTGATCAAAATCACTGGCGTAAGCATTGCGGAAGGTATTGATGGCACTGCTGGCAGACCCTACCGTTTCATGGAGCACGACAATCGGGGCGTTGTTGACCGGATTGCCGTAGATATCGACCTCCATGCGGCGATCGTAGTTGGTGGGGTTGACGGTGACTCGCTCTTGCCGAGGCACGAAGCTGTTGGGTGCGGGGGGAAGTGCCTCTTGACCACCGGGCATCCGACTAAAGGCACTTTGATTTGGCTCTGGCAGTAGGTTGTCAGGGGTGAGTTCGGGAACGGAAGGCGCGATCGGAACGATTCTCTCCAGGAGTGGCGGAAGCTGAGCAAAAAATGAAGCGTTGGGAGCGATCGCCCTTACCACGCTGGGCAATAACACAATGCCAAGGATGATGAATCCTAATAGCAGCGATCGCCCTAGCAATCCCGGTTTCAACTTCATATCCAACCTCCTCAACGCTCTGAGACTATCCTAATTCCTTGGAGACAGTAATCAATAGGCAATAGTGACCAACCTCTCGTGAAATTAGGGCAAATCCTGACATATCGCTTTCGCTTCTTGCCCTACAAGCGATCGCTTCTGCTAAAGCTAACCAATGAAAATCAGCAGGTATTTGTTCTTTTCCCTCCCACACTCGATGAAGCCAATCTCTAAGTTGATTAGCTTCCAGTTCTAATAAAAAAATCAATAATTTAACTGCTTCTGTTTCAGTCATCAAATCCACTTCATTCCTGAATGATGTAGTAATTTGAATTGAATGGGTAATTGCTAGAGAAGCGATCGCACTCATCAATAAAGGATTTTACCCGCAGCTTAACTTTGCTGAGCGTTTGGGTAATCTCCTGATTAGAGAGATTTAGAGTTAACTCCTGTGTTTACAGCCAATCAAGTCCTGCAACAACGCTACGAGCTTCAGCGACGGTTAGGTGCGACGCAACGAGGACGGCAAACCTGGTTAGCGAAGGACTTGGAAACCGAGTCACATAAACTTGTCATCGTAAAGCTGCTCATCTTTAACTCTGATTTACAGTGGGATGAACTCAAGTTGTTTGAGCGTGAGGCTCAAGTGCTCAAGAGTTTGAAGCATCCCAGAATTCCTAAATATCAAGACTATTTTCAGGTTGAACAACAGAACAGTTCAGAATCCCTCTGGTGGGGATTAGTGCAGACTTACATTCCCGGAATCACGTTGAAGGAAGCCCTTGAACAGGGGCACAAATTTAGCGAAGAAGAACTGCGTAGAATTGCCAGAGAAATTCTACAAATTCTTGTTTTCCTACATGAATTAAGTCCACCTGTTTTGCATCGAGATATCAAACCCAGCAATTTAATTTTGGATCACGATCATCAAATCTATTTAATTGATTTTGGGGCTGTTCAGTCAAAGGTGGCTTTACCCGGCACTACATTTACGGTTGTGGGAACGGTGGGTTACACCCCATTAGAACAATTTATTGGCAAGGCGGTTCCCGCCTCTGATTTGTATGCGCTCGGTGCTACATTAATTCATTTACTAACCGGAATAGCCCCGGCAGAATTGCCTCAAGATGATTTAAAGATCCGCTTTCAAGACGGTATTAGTGTTAGTCCTGCTTTCATTAAATGGATTGAGAGCATGACAGACCCCTCTGTTGAAAAACGGTTTAAGTCAGCGCGCCAAGCAATTAACTCGTTGGATGCAAAGCAGGATTCTGATTCTAAAAAATCCAATTTGGCTAGTGCAATACAAACGACTCGGCCTAAAAAACCTCTTAAACTGTCTCGACCCGCCAATAGCCGATTTGTTCTTAAAAAAACAGCAACTCGCTTGGAGATACATCCAATTGATCTGCCAAAATCCAATCGTATCTTTTTTTGGTTATTAGGAATTGGACCAATAATAATTGCGCTTCTCTACACTCTGCGTTGGGCTTTAGGAGACTCAATGTATGAAATTCTTATAACGTTTATGATTTTGATAAGTGTTATGGTTTACCTTTATTTGGCTTGTTTTGTACTGGTTGAAGTCGTATTTGATATTACAAATAAACAATATCTTTACTTTGATACTCAGCAAAATCGGTTTGAAATTGGAAGAAACATTAATTCTGGAAGTACTTCAAAACGCACAAAACTAGACTCTTGGGATTCAATTCAGGCAATTAAATATGTGATGGCAACTCAGGGAATCCGGTCTAATGATGGTAAAACACGGTGGACAGTGACTATACGAACCACTCGTAGTTATTCATTAGAGTGGAGCCTCACTGAGGCAGAATGTATGTGGCTCGTGCAAGAAATTCAAGATTGGTTAGCCTCAAGCTAATTGTTATTTGAAGTTGTAAGGCGTTTTCTTGCTGTGTCTTGCCTCAATCCATTTAGAATTTGAAGAAAACAATCTTGCTTATGACATCACAACTAGAGCAAAAAAATACCAGCGTTTGGCATTACAAACCCTGGTGGTGTCAACCGTGGTCAATTGTTTCAACAGGAGCCACGATTGTGAGTGGCAGTTGGCTCCTCTTTCATAAGGTCTGGATCACGCTTCTGGTGGCAGTGCCAATCCTGACCTGGATGGGCTTCTTTTTGCTAGTTTATCCTCGACTATTTGCTCAAGCTATGAGCGAAGAGATTCAAAAACAACCGTGATAAACAATAGACAAATTAGCAAACCTGCGATGCGTAAGAAGACTTGCCCTGCAACTGGCAAGAGGGCGATCGCGACTGCCTCTGCACCCATCAAACTACTGATGAGACAGGCGATCGTAAATCCAAACACGATGAGTAAGTAATATTTGAGAATTTTGCACGTAAATCTAAATAAAGGGCTGGGGGGTCTAACTTGAGTCATGGTTGTTCTCCGCACTGACTGAAGGGGCAATGTCAGAACTATCGGTGAGAATCTGTTTCAAGGTTTGAGACTGGGTTAAAGCGTTAAATCTGCAATGGTGAAAGCAGCCTGATTAGTCTGTAGCTTGAATTGGCTCTCATAAATTAGGGATTAATAGTCGCCTTCTGGAATAACCAACAAGGTCAAACCTTGAATTCCAACGACATTGACAGTCTTTTTAGGAGGAATCACGAGTGTTGCTGAAGGACGGTAAAAACGAGCTTCCCAGTAGCTTCCCTGATATTTAATTCGCCCTGAGAAGTTTAAGGAAATGGCACTCTCAACAATGCCTTTGACGGGGTCACGGAATATTTCTGGTGGAGGTGGTGCAAAGAAGTCATTCATTCGTAGATACCTTTCACTCAATGTAGGTTGGTTTAGTCGGAACTCTGTATAACCTCACTTCTCGCCCACACTCAATCTAATTTGAGATAGGATGAAAACATATCTCACTAAAGTGATAAACTTTATGGCCGCCTCCCTATCTCTTAAGCCAAGAGTCTTTTTGTCAGGCTCTCTAGGCTGTTTTGAGGTCAAATGAAAAAATACCTATTCAGATGAACTACTGCCCATAAATTACCTCACTTCGCCGAGAAAAGCAAGCCTGACTAGTGAGATTATGTGAGATTTAAGTGAGATGAGTGAAAATATGAGAAGTATAAATCTGAATCTAGAGGCATCTGAGCTTAGAACAGGTCTTCTATGATGAACTATCTATGTTCTCCTTTTAACAGGCATCTTGTAAGCATTGCTACACAATTCTGCCTCATTTGAATTTTGAGGGTGAGGGGAAGGGTGAGAGTTAATTTCACAGAAACTTTAACTACGTCTTTTTCTCACAAAAATACCAAAAACTATCAAATTAGAAGTTCACTTAGGTGAATATGATGATACAAGTGAGTGGTTATGGTCGCGGCTAAGAGTCAATTTGAAGAGGTGAGTGTGTTGTCGTGATTCCTCAAGATGTTCTCAAGGCGTTAGCAAACGATCAGGGAGTGTCTGACAATGAGTTTGACGTCCTCACGTTGGCGATGGACGGTTTTTCAATCCCGAAAATTGCTGCAACATTAGACATCAAGCCAGAAGCGGTTCGGAAGCGACTGGGTGAGGTTTATCGCAAGTTTCATATTGGTGGCAGTGGTCCTGGCAAGTTAGCGAAACTGCAACAATTACTGGTTTCTCAAGCCGAACAACTTCGACAGGATTTACCAGTTCCATCCTTATGGTTTGACTCAACTAAGGATGATGCTGTTCACGATTGGGGAGAAGCAGTTAATGTTGATTTCTTTTGTGGGCGAGATCAAGAAATTCGGCAGTTAACGCAATGGATTGTGGGCGATCGCACTGGGATCAGTGAAGCCGTGGGCTGCCGAATAGTTGCTCTGTTAGGCATGGGAGGAATTGGTAAAACCTCTTTAGCTCGTAAATTAGCAGATCAACTTAAAGATCAGTTTGATTTTGTGATTTGGCGATCGCTTCAATCTGCCCCACCTTTTGAAGATTTGCTGAATGATCTACTCCTGTTTTTTGTAAAACGAGGGGTCATTAAAGAGAACTTTTCTTTGACATTGGATGAAAAAGTTAAACAGTTATTAGAGCTACTACACCAGCATCGTTGTCTAATTGTATTTGATAATTTAGAAACCTTATTAAAGAGTGGCGATCAAGCAGGTCATTATCAAGATATCTATCAGAATTATGAGAATTTGATTCGACAGATTGGTGAGATGCAGCATCAAAGCTGCTTGATTCTAACGAGTCGAGAAAAATCGAAGGAACTGGCTTTGTTAGAAGGTGAAACATTGCCTGTTCGTTCTTTATTACTATCAGGTCTGCA
The DNA here is from genome assembly GCF_014697545.1 of Oscillatoria sp. FACHB-1407. Lineage (GTDB taxonomy): Bacteria > Cyanobacteriota > Cyanobacteriia > Elainellales > Elainellaceae > FACHB-1407. The sequence goes on from NZ_JACJSA010000028.1 coordinate 68,459, forward strand.
AGGTGAGGCGCAAGAAATTCTCAGGGCTAAAGGACTTGCTGAAGAAGAGGTCTGGCAGGATTTGATTGCTCAATATGATGGCAATCCTCTGGCACTCAAAATTGTAGCGACCATGATTCAAGATGTTTTTTCAGGACGAGTGTCTGAGTTCCTGAAGAAGGAAACTCTCTTTCTAGATGGGGAAATTCTAAATCTACTCAACCAGCAATTCAGTCGCCTCTCTCCTTTAGAAAAAGACGTGATTTACTGGTTGACGATCAATCGTGAACCAGTGGCATTAGAAGATTTAGAAACCGATCTGACGACACCCCTTTCATCATCTGAATTGTTGCAAGTGCTGAACTCTCTAGGGAGGCGATCGCTATTAGAGCGCAATGGAGACGGCTTCACCCTACAATCAGTTGTTTCTGAATACATCCTGGAACAGTTGATCGAGACAATTTGTCAGGAAATTGAGCATCAGCAGGTGGTGTTTTTAGAGAGCCATGCTTTGATTAAAGCGCAGGCAAAAGATTACATTCGCGAGTTGCAAATTCGATTAATTCTTGATCCAATCATTCAGCGGTTAGCGGATCGGTTGGGCAACAGTAAAACCATCGAAGAACACTTAATTGGAATTATTAAAACACTACAGCGAGAAGCTCCTCTCAAAGCAGGTTATACAGCAGGAAATATTCTCAATTTGCTGTATCGGTTAGAAACTGACTTGACGGAATACGATTTCTCAAATCTCACAATTCGGCAGGCTTATTTACAAGAGGTTCAGCTTCACGATGTGGACTTTACTCACTCTCGTTTTATCCAAACTATCTTTACTGAAACCTTTGGCAATATTCTTTCACTTGCCTTTGATCCATCCGGTCGATTCTTAGCGACAGGTGATGCCAACGGTGAAATTCACCTGTGGAAAGTTTCACCAACGGATAGTGAACGGTTGATGACCTATCGGGGGCATACAGGTTGGGTTTGGGCAGTTGCCTTTAGCCCCGATGGTAAGGTGGTGGCGAGTGGCAGCAAAGACCAAACGGTGCGCCTCTGGAACTCGGAGACGAATCAAATTACCTGTGTTTTGGAAGGACACACCAGTTGGGTGAGGACGGTTTCCTTCAGTCGTGAACCTGTCCAACTGGCTGCTCTGTCCAAAGTGGAGCATATCGAGAGCAGTGAAGCAGAACCGGGATATGTGCTTGCGAGTGGTGGTGATGATGGCACGATTCGTTTGTGGGATGTCAATCGAGGAAAACTCTTGAATGAGCTACCCGGACACCGAGGTGGCATCCGGACGTTAACCTTTGCTCCCCTACCTCGTCCTAAAGAAAAACCGGAAGCTTTGTTGTTGGCTACAGGCGGTGAAGATAGGGTCATTCGCTTATGGGATGCTGTGACAGGGCAGGTTGTGAGAACCTTTGAGGGGCATACGGATGGCATTTGGGCAGTGGTGTTTAGCCCGGATGGTCGTTATCTTGCCAGCAGTAGCAACGATCAGACGATTCGTTTGTGGAATGTGCAAACTGGAACCTGCTTTAAGGTTTTAGAGCGACATCTGGGTCGGGTGTTGTCGATCGCCTTTAGTCCAAACAATCACTGGTTTGCCAGCGGTGGTGAAGATCGGGTGGTGCGGTTGTGGAATACCCAAACCTGGGAGTGCCAACTGCTACGAGAGCATACGGGTCGGATCTGGTCGGTTGCTTTCACGCCTGACAGTCAAACGTTGGCGAGTGGTGGCGAAGATCAGATGGTACGCCTGTGGAACTCTGAAACGAGACAATGCCATCAGGAGTTAAAAGGCTATACGCGAGGCATCCGAGCGGTTGCCTTCACCGATCAAAATACGTTGGTCAGCGGTGGCGAAGACCGGGTAATTCGAGTGTGGGATATCCAGGCGGAGAAATGTCGCTTGCGGTTGCGGGGGCATACGGGTCGGGTCTGGGCGGTGGCGTCTCACGCTGAACAACAACTGATTGCCAGTGGCAGCGATGACGGTACAGTGCGGTTGTGGGATCTGCGACGAGGGGGTTATTGCCGTCAGGTCTTTCAGGGGCATCGGAGTTGGGTAAAATCGGTGGCGTTTAGTCCCGATGGTTGGCTCGTTGCCAGTGGAAGTGACGATCGCACCGTTCGGGTGTGGGACGTATTGACAGGTAAGTTGATCAACACCTTTGAGGGACACACGGATTGGGTCTGGTCAGTGGCGTTTAGTCCTGATGGGCGTTGGCTTGCCAGTGGAAGTGGCGATCGCACCGTTAAGTTGTGGGATGTTCACACGGGCAACTGTCTAGCCACGATAAAAGCAGGGGATAAGCCGCTCCGTAGTGTGGCTTTCTCACATCAACCACTCACCGAAGGCGGCAGCGGGTTACTCGCCAGTGGCGGTGGAGATGGTGTGATTCACCTGTGGGATGTGGCGGATTGTCTGAGTAATGAAACTCCTGTGCCGTTGATGAAATTAGCAGGGCATGTGGACTGGGTGCGATCGATCGCCTTCAGCCCAACCAATGCTTTACTGGCAAGTGCAGGAGGGGATCAGACGATTCGCCTGTGGGATGTCAAAACGGGTGAGATCATTTCCGTTTTGCGAGGACATCGCCACCGCATTCGCTCGATCGCCTTCAGTGCGGATGGTCAACGGTTATCCAGTGGCAGCAAAGATGAGTCAATTCGCCTGTGGGATGTGGCAACCGGGAAGAGCATCAAACGGTTGAGAAGCAAGCGTCCCTACGAGAAGATGAATATCACTGGAGCGACAGGCTTAAGCGACGCTGAAAAATTTACGCTGCGAGTTCTAGGCGCGATCGATGACGAAGGTTAGCGAGAGGTCATGTCCGCGATCGCCCCCATCGTCATTGCTGCGATCGCTTGATCCGTAGCCTTGGGCAAATGATAGTATTTGCCGCCTGCGTGTTTTGCCAGTTCTTTAGCGAATCCGGTTGAGACAAATTTGTTTTCGGTGTCGATTACCAGCAGCTTGATGTTGACCGCCCGAATTTTACCCGCGATGTCTAGCAATTCCGCTTTGATATCAGGCTTTTGGTCGTCGAGAACGGGTTCACCAAGCGATCGCGCCAAAGGGATATTGCCCCGACCATCGGTAATTGCCACGATCACGACCTGACCAATATCGCCCGATTGCCGCGCATTCACGCCAACTCGTACGGCTTGGGTCAATCCATGTGCCAACGGAGAACCCCCACCACACGCCATCCGTTCTAACCGACGACGGGCTGCGGCGATCGAACGGGTGGGGGGTAACAATACTTCAGCTTGCTCACCCCGAAAGGGAATGAGTGATACCTGATCACGGTTTTGGTAAGCCTCGGTGAGCAGACGCATGACGGCTCCCTTCGCAGACTGCATTCGGTTCAGAGCCATTGAACCAGAGGCATCCACAACAAAGATCACTAAAGCTCCAGACTTACGAGCCAGACGTTTTGCCCGGACATCACTCTGCTCGACAAAGACACGCCGCGCAGGGACGGAACGGTTGGTTGTGGTTTGTTGAGTTGCAGTTTCCTGGCTTCTGCTTTGCTCGTGACGTTGCCGACGCGATCGCTGATAGGGTGCAGCGGCTCGCAGGGTGGCATCGACGGCAATCCGGCGCACGGCTCCTTTGGGTAACACAGGTTTGATATAACGACCGCGATCGTCGGAGAAGATGATGCTGCGGGAGCCGGATTTGCCCTGACGGGTGGCATTTTGAGCAAAGTACAGTACAGAAGAGTCGAGAATCACTCCTTCCGGGTCGAAGACAAACTCCTCCGGCAGGCTGGGGGGTTCTTGCTCCTGATCTTCTTGGTCTTCGTTTTCGTCTTCGGGTTCGTCCTGATCTTGCTCGGACTGCTGTTGCTCTGGTGGCGGAGGTGGTGGCGGTTGTTGCTGTTGCTGTTCAGGAGGTGTTTGCACCACCGTGGCGCGGGGAACGATAACCAGTTCCACAGCCCGCCGGAGGTCATCGGCAATGACCTGGGTGCGTCCCTCCAAGGCCGCATGGGCTTTTGCTACGCGAACGGCAAACAACTCAGCCCGGTGTCCCTGGACTCCACCTCGCAATGCTTCTGTGACTAAATATTCAATTTGCTGCGTGGTGATGGTGACATCCTTCAACCATTCTCGTGCCAGTACGATTTGAGTTTTGAGGTTGTCGATATCCTCGTTGTATTGGCTGAGGAACGCTTGCGGGGATTCGGTGTAGCGAATCGCCTGATCAACTGCTTCTACCCGATCATCCAACCCTAAAACCGCATCAGCAGAAAGGGCGATCGCAATTCTGTCTAATAAATGTTGTCGCAACTCGCCTTCTTCGGGGTTGTAGGTAGCAATCAGCAGGGGTTTGCAGGGATGCTGAAAGCTGATACCTTCTCGCTCAATCAGGTTGCGTCCATCTGTCAACGCTGCCAACAACAAGTTAGCGGTCTGGTCATCTAACAGGTTAATTTCATCGACGTACAATACGCCCCGATGTGCTTCCGCCAGCAGTCCGGGTTGAAAGATGGTTTCACCTTGTTTGATGGATTGCGCTACATCGACAGAACCCAGTAACCGATCTTCTGTCACGCCCAAAGGAATCTGGATGAAGGGAGCGGGCGTAACTTGTGTTGGCAAGGCTGAAGGATCAGAGTTGAGGGATGAAGCCTGGGTCGCAAATTTCTGTTGGGTGTCGTCGTCCCATTCATCGGGACGGGTGGGATCGCAGTTGCAACAGGAGCCTTGAACCACCTCGATCGGCGGCAACAGCGCATGAATAGCGCGTGCCATGACCGATTTTGCGGTGCCGCGCCGCCCTGAAATCACGACACCTCCTAATCCAGGGTCGATCGCTGCTAAAAGTAGTGCCATTTTGATGGCATCTTGACCGACAACAGCCGCGAGGGGAAACGCAGTAGAAGATGGAGTCGTGAGCGCAGGCATATTAACGAAAAATTACAAGTCCAGGATCTCAGGATATCAAGAAAAGGGGAATGGAGGAGTGGGGAGTAAGGGAGTAGGGAATAGGGAGTGGGAGAGCGGAGGAGTCTTCGTATCCTCACCTGCGACTAAAGTGCGGGCTAGTTGCATGAAGTTTGCCAAAGCAGACTGGAGGGGGATTTGAGTCCACTTTAGTGGACTTTGTAGAATAGCCCAACCTTGATGTGCGGACGGATGAAAAGGGAGGCAGATACACTTCAATTGATATATCCTTCCTTTAAGCAAAGTTATCTAACTCAGTGCGAGCATCCTGCTCGCGACTCATTCATCTCCAAGACCAACAATGCCCTTCAATTTACAGTCCGTGTTCTACGCCATTACCCTTACACCCTTACACCCCATACCCCCCTACCCTTGTTTCTCCGCTACATACAGATAAGTCTGGTAGGACAGTGGAACGAAGCCATCCTGCTGCCACTGCTGATGCAATCCCTGTAATCCGGCAATCAGTTGTTCGTAGGTAGCTCCGGTTTTGATGACGTAGGAGGCACTGGAGGCTAGTCCGATGAGCCCCTCCAAGCTGAGGGGATGTTTGTAGGGGAAGGTGTAGGTGCGAAAGTTTTGGAACAGCAGACTGTTGGCTAAAGCATTAGGGGATTTGCGATCGCGCCGTTCAAAAAAGCCCGCCTCTGAAGCGGCACTGACAAGATTGGTGTATTCCACCATCAGCGGATCACTGAGATCGCGATCGTTCCACATCAGAGCAACTCGTCCCCCCGGTTTGAGAATGCGGTGAAACTCGGCAAGCGTGGCGATCGGCTCAAACCAGTGAAAGGATTGACAGCAGGTGACTAAATCAACCGATTGGCTGGACAATCCGGTCGCTTCAGCAGTAGCATCATGGAACTTCACTCGTGGATGAGGAGCAGCACTCTCGCGCATCGCGGCATTGGGTTCGATCGCCCACACGGTTGCACCCTGATCGGCTAACAGACGAGATGAAATACCAGTCCCCGCTCCGACATCCGCGATGATACATTGAGTGGGATCTGTCACACTATCAAATAGAGTGGCGATCGCTTCCTGAGGATAGCGGGGTCTGTACTTGGCATAGTCATCAGCCCGATCAGAAAAACGCTCTAACGGATTCTGGGTGTAGAGCGGCGGTACAGTGGCATTTGTATCGGTCGCATGTGTATCTGTCATAGGGCACTCAATCGCTCAACATCCGTTGATTTTTTGCAGACGGATATCCGATCTGCTGAGGCTTACAACTGGCAAGATACAATAATCAACAAATGTTCTCAAATTTTTGGTAAGGCACGGAGCATTAGAGCGCATGGGCAGAGTCGTTGGCATTGACTTGGGAACCACAAATTCAGTCGTTGCCGTGATGGAAGGCGGCAAACCCGTCGTCATTGCTAACGCTGAGGGAATGCGGACGACCCCCTCTGTGGTGGCGTTTAGCAAAGATGGAGAGCAACTGGTGGGGCAAATGGCGCGACGACAAAGCGTGCTCAATCCCCAAAACACGTTTTACGCGGTGAAGCGATTTATCGGGCGACGTTATGCCGAACTCAGTCCCGAATCGAAACGAGTCCCTTACACCATTCGCAAAGACGAAAACGGCAACGTCAAGCTCAAGTGCCCCCGATTGCAGCGAGAGTTTGCACCCGAAGAGATTTCGGCGATGGTGCTGCGCAAGCTGGCGGAGGAAGCCACCCGCTATTTAGGTGAGCCTGTGACTGGAGCGGTGATCACGGTTCCCGCCTATTTTAATGACACCCAACGACAAGCGACTCGTGATGCAGGGCGAATCGCGGGTTTAGAGGTGATGCGGGTGCTCAACGAACCAACAGCAGCCTCGCTGGCCTACGGACTCGATCGCGGCGAGAGTCAGACAGTATTGGTCTTTGACTTGGGTGGTGGCACCTTTGACGTTTCCATTTTGGATGTGGGCGACGGTGTATTCGAGGTCAAAGCGACCAGCGGCGACACCCAGTTGGGTGGAGCTGACTTTGATAAAAAGATTGTGGATTGGTTAGCAGAGCAGTTCCTAGAACAAGAGAATGTGGATCTGCGGCGCGATCGCCAATCGTTGCAACGGCTGATGGAAGCCGCTGAAAAAGCCAAGATTGAGCTATCGGGCGTGAGTGTGACGGACATTAATCTACCCTTCATCACCGCCACGGAAGATGGACCTAAGCACCTGGAAACGCGCCTGACGCGATCGCAGTTTGAGGGGTTATGTACCGATTTGGTCAGCCGATTACGCGCTCCTGTCAAGCAAGCACTCAACGACGCTAGCATGTCGCCCAGAGATATTGACGATGTCGTGTTAGTGGGCGGTGGCACCCGTATGCCGATGGTGAAGGAACTGGTGCGATCGCTGCTGGATCTGGAACCCGAAGAAAATGTGAATCCCGATGAAGTCGTGGCGATCGGGGCGGCGATTCAAGCTGGAATTTTGACGCAAGAAGTGCGCGATATTTTGTTGCTGGATGTCACACCGCTATCGGTAGGTCTGGAAACCATTGGCGGGGTGATGAAGAAGCTGATTCCCCGCAACACTACGATTCCAGTGCGGCGATCGGATATTTTCTCGACGTCGGAGAACAACCAGACAGTCGTTGAGATCCACGTTGTCCAGGGCGAACGGGAAATGGCGGCTGATAACAAATCTCTGGGTCGCTTCAAACTCATGGGTATTCCCCCGGCTCCACGGGGTGTGCCTCAAGTGCTGGTGTCCTTCGATATCGATGCGAATGGTATTTTGCAGGTGACTGCTCTCGACAAAACCACGGGACGTGAGCAGGGCATTACCGTCCAGGATGCCTCCACACTGAATGAAGCTGAAGTGCAACGGATGATTCGGGATGCTGAGAAAAACGCTCAGCAGGATCGAGAACGCCGCGAACGGGTGGAGAAACGCACTCGTGCTGAAGCGTTGACTTATCAAGCTGAACGGCAACTGCGAGAAGTTGCCCTCGACTTTGGCATGCAGTTTGCCAGCAGCTATCGCCGCAAGATCGAGAATCTGATTCAAGAATTGCGAGCCGCTCTAGGGCGCAACGATGAGCGGGGCATTGATGTGGTAGAGGCAGATCTGCGGGATGCTCTCTACGAACTGCAACGCGAGGTATATCAGTTCAACAAGGAGGAAGAAGAGGAAAACGACTTCTTCGGCTCCATCAAGCGCACCTTGTTTGGCGATGATGAGGACGAACTGCCCTATCGCGACAGCCGCGATGATTGGGATCGGTCATACTCGCAGTCGTCCCGTCGTCCTTACTACGATAGCCGTTACGACGATGCCGATCAGTTCTCTCAACGGGGAAATCGCCGTGACTACGATCGCCGTGACTACGACAAGCGCGACTATGACAATCGGGATACCTGGGACAACCGCGACAAGCGTGACTATGATAGTCGCCCCGCCTATAATGATCGCGACTATGACAAGCGCGACTATGGCAATCGCCCTGCCTACGACAATCGCGATCGCTCTGGTCGTTATGACGATCGCTCTGGTCGTTATGACGATCGTAGCCGCTACGACAACCGCACTCCCAACCGCTACAACGATGATTGGGATGACGACGATGACGATTGGCTCTAACCCACAAGGATGAAGGATGAGGGATAAAGTATAAAAGTAAAGCGAATAGTTTTAGTCTTAAAAATTCTCATTAATCCTTGCTACCCTTCATCCTGAATTCTTCATCCTTCTTTTCTTATCCTTCATCCTTTATCTTTTATCCCTTTTTCTCTGACTTGAATGCAAAACTATCGGAACTACTACGCTATTCTCGGAGTTCCCAGAAGCGCAACTGTTGACGAAATCAAAAAAGCTTATCGCAAGCTGGCGCGACAGTTTCACCCTGATTTGAATCCTGGTGATAAAGAGGCAGAGGAAAAATTTAAGGATGTGAGTGAGGCATACGAGGTTTTGTCTGACAGTAGTCGGCGATCGCAGTATGACCAGTTCAGCAGCTATTGGAATAAAGGCGGTTTTCAAGGGGGTAGTGCGGCTGCGGCTCCTCGTCCAAAAACCTGGACGAATCGCACGAACGGTAGCCGAGTGCCGATTGATGAGGTCGATTTTGGCGAGTTCTCTGACTTCAATGCCTTTGTCGATCAACTGCTGAATCGAGGGGCTGGATCAAGTGCAGCCTCCAGTGACCCATATCGCCCTGGCACTACTAAAACAGCCTATACGGTGTCTCCCCGGACGGCTCCTAAGAATGCTGAAGCAAGGCTATCGGTGCCACTAGAGAAGGCTTATACCGGGGGACGAGAGCGAATTCGCTTAGAAGATGGGCGATCGCTGGAGGTCAACATGCCATCAGGAATGGTAACCGGGCAAAAGATTCGTCTGAAGGGACAGGGGGTTGCCGGAGGCGATCTGTACTTAAAAATTGAAGTTGCATCCCACCCTTTCTTTAAGCTAGATGGAGCCGATATTTACTGCCAGGTGCCTGTCACTCCCAGTGAAGCGGTGCTGGGTGGACCGATTGAAGTCCCCACATTGGATGGTTTTGTCAAAATGATGATTCCTGCTGGTGTGCGACCTGGGCAAAAACTGCGGCTATCCGGGAAGGGCTATCCAATCGATGGTCAACAGGGCGACCAGATTGTAGAAATTCAGATTGCGCTGCCTCGCGATTTGACGTCTCAAGAACGCGACCTCTACGAAAAATTGCGGCAGATTGAGACGTTTGACCCACGCGCGAATCTTCCTGTTTAGTCTGTTTGAGGAAACGATGGGGCGATCGCCCCGCATAACTTTCTACGTAGTTTCTCGGTTCAGGCACAACAAGTTTTCATGAACATCGCTGAAAACGCCTTTTTGGGTCGATCCCAATGAAGATAATGTAAAACCCGATACTTTCTGAGGACATCTACTGAGCCTCCGCTCTAACATAGCAGGTATAGAGAGCACTGCTGAATCTCGTGCTATTACGGCTTAGACCAGCTCCAGGCGTTTAGCACCAGGCAAAGACAACACCAGACAGCGCACATTATTTAACGAGGCGAATATGAAACTTAAGCACATTTCCGCATGTGCCAGTGTTTTGGCTGGCAGTATTTTGGCATCGTTGACAGTTCCTGCGCAGGCAGCAACCTTTACCCAGTTCAACTTCGACACCAATCGCACTGGAAACAACCCAAAAGGTAATATCACGCTGAATTCAGTGACGTTTGGAAGTTCTACAGTTAGCAACTTTATTCTGGTCAGTGGTGTAGAAAACTTCGTCAACGAAAACTGGACAGGTGGAGATACTGGAGCCGCTAGTTCTGAGCGTGGTGACAATGCCACCGGAGTGAAAGCAGAAGCTCCAACCAGTGCACAAGTGGCTACCAGCTTGGGTAACTTGAACCTCAACAATATCATCGACACTGAAGATAACGGTGCCTTCAGTATGGAAGTGCGTTTGGCAAGTGCAGCCAATCACTTTTTCTTCTGGGAACGGGGCATGAACAGCCGTTTGATGGTGGAAGCATTGGATCAAAACGGAGTTGTTTTAGCAACCACGATTTTAGATAGCCGTCGTTCTCAATATGCAGGCTATAGCATTGACACTACTGAGATTAGTGGCAGCCAAGCTGTTGGATCAATGGGCTTAAAACTGGATGCTCATAGCGATCGCCTGCGTCTGACCAGTTTTGATAGAGGTACTCTGGGCAACTTCAATGGTCCTGACTTCAAAGTCACAGCTGCGCATGTTCCTGAACCCGCTAGCTTAGCTGGATTAGGCTTGGTAGCTGGGGCGATCGCTACCCTCCGTCGCCGCTCCAACAAACAAGCGTAATCCTCCGTCGTTCACCACTATTCAACTTCTAGTTGAAGCTTGCAATCAATTCCCAGATTCCTCGTGAATCTGGGAATTTGTGTTTTAGCCCCCACTCCCCACTCCCCTTATAAAAGTCACCTTTTCTCTGTGAATGTGCTCGCTTCTGAGAAGAATATGGGAAATCTACGGAGGTTGATGTTTGTAAAGTTCTGCTAGAAGTGCTTAGGTTGAGGTAGTGCCCTCGCTTGCACTGACTTTAGTAGAGGGACAACTATGGATGATTCATTGAAGTCGTCTCAGTCAGACGCATCTGCCGCAAACACTAACTCAGGGAAAGAGCCTTCACTGGAGGCGGGGTTAGCTGCGTTGAAGCGCAAAGATTACCCTACAGCGATCGCCCTATTGCAAGCGATCGCCCAAACGAGCACAGATAAACCCACTGCAACAAAGGCTCAGATGAGCCTGGTCATGGCGTATGAGCGCAGCGGCGATTTAAGTGGGGCGATCGCCCTCTCACAAACCTTAAGCAAAAGCTCAAATCGGCAGGTGCGGCTTTGGGCAATGCGCATGATGGATGAGTTGGTGCAGCGTCAGGGAGCCGAACTCGCAGCCTCCTCAGCAGTGCCTGTTGAACCCTCTGAGCAGGATGAGGTCGATGAGACAGGATTCACACCGCTCAACACTTCTCTTCAGAATGGAGTTAGAACGACTCTGCAAGCTGAAAACGATCCAATAACAGAGGAGGGTGGTCAGGCGGATGAAAGTGGATTTGTTCCCCTCAATTCAGCAGCGAACCTCAATGACATTCGCCCTTCTCTACCCACAATTAGCTCGGAGGATGAAAGCGGATTTGTGCCCCTAACCGGGGAAAACTTACCCCTGGAGGAATCGCGTCCAATGGTCAGCGAAGAATTGGCAGAGACAAGCCAGCGATCGCCCGACCCTAACCTACCTCTTACACCTGAGAGCACTCCCATTCCAGCGGAAACCCTGGCATCAACCAGTGACACTCCATCAGAAGCCCCTCAAATGCCTCTGGTGCCTGCAATGGCATCTGTACCCCCTGACTCGCCTGACTCTGCCAGTGAGCATTGGCGGCAGGCGGGACGAGCGTCTAAATGGGGGTCGCTTGGCTCAGTAGATCTGGCAAAACTGTGGGCGGTTGAAGCGGCAACGGTAGTTGTGCTGGTTCTGGTTGTACGGGCATTGCTGCAAGTGGCGATCAGCCTCTGGAATATCGCCGTGGTCGAGTTTCGCGGGATCGTTGACCTGCGTGAACATGTCATTTACGCTGATCCACTGTGGCTCGTGCTGCTTGTCCTGGGAGTATTGTTTATTGTTTCTCCCTGGTTGATGGATGGCATCCTGAGGCTTTCCTATCGGGCTAGACCTTTAACTGTCGATGAGCTAGCGACCTCTAGCCCAGAGGCGGTTCGGGTGCTCAAACGGATTTGCAACCAACGCCGCTATCCTATGCCGTCGCTGAGCATTTTGCCCATTCCCGCTCCGGTTGCGTTCACCTATGGCGTTTTACCACAAAACACCCGCATGGTGATCAGCCGAGGATTACTACAACAGCTGAGTGACGATGAGATTGCCACGATTGTCATTGGGGAATTTGGGCATGTTACCTATTGGAATGTGGGAGTGATGTCCTGGGTGGCTCTCGTTGCACAGCTGCCTTACCAACTGTATTGGATAGTTTCAACTTGGGGCGATCGCCAACGCCTTCCATTGCTCAAAGCCATTGCGGTTGGAGTTGCCTCGATTGCCTACGGGCTATTTTGGGTAGTTCGGTGGACAGGGCTTTGCCTGTCTCGACTCAGAGTTTATTACAGCGATCGCGCTGCCAGTGAAGTGACTGGTAACCCCAACGGGTTGACCCGTGCGCTACTGAAGATTGTCATTGGCGTTGCGGCTGACATTCAGCGTCAAGGGTCTACCAGTGCCTTGCTCCAGAGTTTTGATGTGTTGACCCCGGTGGGCTATCAAACGGCTCTGACATTGGGCAGCACCCACCCTCACGCCTCATGGGAGCAGTTGTTGATGTGGGATTGGATGAATCCCTACCGCCACTGGTTAGCCATCAACAACAGCCATCCCCCGATGGGCGATCGCCTGAAACAATTAGCCAACTATGCTCGTCGCTGGCGACTGGCAACTGAACTTGACTTACCTGCATCTTCCTCCACGTCTCGTGCGGCTGGGCAAACTAAGCGATTCTGGTTACAGATTGCTCCTTTTGTGGGGATGTTGATAGGTCTGAGCATTGCAACTTGCCTCTGGCTTATAGGGACGATCGCTGCCACAGTTGGCTGGGTAGAGTTAATTTGGCTGACGAGTGATCAGTCGATTTGGTGGGGATTTGTTTTATTAGGGCTAAGCATCGGCACAATCCTTCGGATTAACCCCCTCTTTCCAGATCTCAAACCCTCAACTGTACAAGTTGATCCAGCGTTGTCCGCCCTCTTATCAGCCCCTAATGCTCTTCCTACTGACAGCCACCCCATTCGCGTACGGGGCACTCTAATAGGGCGATCGGGCATCGGCAACATCCTGACCCAAGATTTAATCCTCCAAACCGAAACAGGGTGTGTGCGGTTGCACTACATGCCCCTGTTAGGACCGATGGGGCACATATTGCCCCAACCCCTTCGTCCCAGTCGATTTGTCAAAACCCCCGTCACTGTCACAGGTTGGTTTCGTCGTGGGGCAACTCCCTGGATTGACGTAGAAATCATGCAAGCTCAGCGGGGGGCAAAACTGCAAGCCGCTCACCCCTGGTGGTCTACCCTTTTGGGATTGGTGACTGCTGTTTTGGGGGCTTATATCATCTTTCGGGGTGGAGGCTGACAGGGCAGGTTTCGCCGGTCACACTGATTGCAGTAGTTCTGTAGCCTCTTTAGATCCTCAGGTGAGTTTGATCATGCCAAACCTGTGCAGGATTTTGCCATGTTTTCAAGTCAGCTTGACATCCGTTCGCTGATGCTCGTCCTCGGCTCAAACCCAGATGCTGGGACAGCTTCCTGAATTGCCTCCGCCCGATCGAATGTGGACTGCATAGGGGTAGACCAAGGGAATGCATAGATATTTGTAAATATTTGTTGCGTTACTCACTTTTTGATGTTACTTTTCTTAATAAGAACCAAATTTACTTGGGCATGAGCTGTACTTCTGGCATGACTTTGATGGCTGACGTGGCTCTCGTGCCTCGGTATCGGGTTTTCCTCCCAACACAGCATAGGTATTGCCAGCCTTGAATTGAGGCTGGCTTTTATTTCACTTGCCTCGTCAGTAAGAATCAGTAAGAATTGGTGGTTGATTTACAACGGAAATCTTAACTTTGTGCGATCGCCGAGTCTTCCCGCGTGATACCTTAGTGAATGGCGTAACAATGTTGAATCCGCAGAACCACCCTGAAATGTTTAACTATCATTGTCAGGTGTCCTCAAGTTATTGAATAAACGGTTGGATTAAAGCAGATTTCACCCTTGAGCATGAAGTGTTGCCAAAAGCTATTTCTTAGCATTAATAGGTTGTATCGCTTTAACAGACGTCGTTAAAGTTGGGTTACGAGTTACGTTTTTGGTTCTGAAGTTTCTCATGAATGTTTCTTTAATTAATAACCAACTTAAAAGCGACACTTGTAAATGTAAGTGAGTTTGTCCGAGCCAACGTCTGGAGGTATCTTCTCTCATGTCTATCCGTCTTTACGTGGGTAACTTACCAAAAGAGCTTGAAAAGCAGGAGCTACAAGCTGTTTTTGCAGATTTTGATGAATCAGTTACCACTAAAATCATCACCGACCGTAAAACTGGCAAGTGCCGGGGGTTTGGGTTTGTCACGGTCAAGAGTGATGAACAGGCAGACCAGTTGATCGAAAAGTTCAACGGGTTCATGTTTAAAGATCAACCCCTCAAAATTGAAAAAGCACTGCCCCGTTCTAAGGGAAGTGAAGATGAGCAACAACAATCGCCCGCGGCAAGCAGTCCAGCGGCAAGTTCATCCTCCAATAATCGCAAGAAGGGTGGCGGTAACAACAAGTCTAAGAAGACAACCACTGTTACTGATTCTGAGGCAGTTCAACCCGATCCTCGTTGGGCACAAGAGCTAGAAAAGCTAAAGCAGTTATTAGCTGCTCAGACTGCAAACTCTTGACCTTAGCCTGATTTCAAAGAGAAAGAGAGGGATTGCCTCCAGCACGCACTCGCCAGTGTAAGGGTGTATTTGGCATCTTTATAAGGGCGGGTGCTTTGATTTGTCCATGTTTTGCGTTTATTTCTGAATTATGTCCCGCAAGTCTGGGCTGACTGCTTGCAGGTTAATATGGTGCGGCTAAAATTGACTCTCAGGAATTGTGAGAGCCGACCTTTATATTTATTACTAATCTTCATCGTTTCTCATCATAACCAAAGTTTTTCTTACCAAGAATTTACCCAGGATGAATCTCTGGCAGATTAAGCTATCTCATATGGTGATCTGAATGAGAGATCTACTTTCAATGTCCACTAAATTTCTAAGTACTGCTGTTCACAGATAGGTGGAAATAAAACCAAGGGAGTGTGGGGGCTGTGCCCCCAAGCCAGGGGTTCCACCCCTGCACTCCACATTCCCACCCTTATTTATGACGAGTTGTACTAAGGGTTGTCTTAGAGGATTACAGGAAAAAATTTAGATCTAGACTTTGCTCTGGTCATCACCATAAATTCACAATGCCACACGTAGTTCATGTTGCGATGTAGCCTTGAAAGCTGCCTCTTTCAAGTTCACTACAGAGTTACAATGTGGGCTGATCAACTGGTGTAATCGTACGATTTTCTGCTAGCACAGCAATTAGCGGAGTTACTCGGTTTGTTGCAGAAGGGCAGTCGTTAGGCAGAAAAAGTGATCGAGCTAGGTCCCATCTAAAGTTTCAGTCGCTTCAGGGTGTTTATCCTCTCAGGGAAACGTGTTTGGGTTTAATTCATCAGACGGTGCAAATGCATACTCTAGTTGAGCTGTTACTGAAATTAGTCTCTTTGAATCTATCTGCAAGAGGCTAGTTGTAGAAATTGCTATGGGGAGTGACAGAACTCTGCTTGCTCCTATCGCTAGAGTCGGAACTTGATCACCCAGTTATAGTCACTCTGCTATGCAGGGTTCTATTACGGATGCGATGTTGCTAGGTAGCCGTAGCGATCAAGGTGGGACGGAGTGCAAGGTTAGACCCTTCGACTAGGGGTGCCGACCTCATATCTCTTCTGTCCTCATTTAGATGGCGATCGCTACAACGGTCGCACGAGTGTTTATGGTGTCTTTCTCAGTCGTACAGTTGGTTAGCCCAGCAGGAGAATAGGGTAAGCAATGAGGACAAAAAGTTACCTGGTCGAAGAAGCCTGGAAGTTACTGGAAGATTCGGTTGTTTATTTTGGCGATCGCCCCGTTGGGACTGTAGCTGCATGTGACCCGACTGTTGAGGCACTGAACTATGACCAGTGCTTTGTGCGGGATTTTGTCTCGTCAGCACTCGTTTTTCTGATCCGGGGTCGGTCTGATGTGGTTCGCAATTTTTTAATTGAAACCCTAGCATTGCAAAGCAGTGACAAACAGATGGACTGCTTTAATGCAGGACGAGGGTTGATGCCTGCTAGCTTTAAGGTAAAAACCTGGGAAGGTGGACAATATTTAACGGCTGACTTTGGTGAACACGCAATCGGACGTGTTACCCCAGTTGACTCTTGCCTCTGGTGGCTCATCCTGCTGCGAGCCTATGTCAAAGCAACGGGAGATATTGACCTGGCACACCAACCAGAGTTTCAACAGGGAATCTTGTTGATTCTCAAGCTTTGCCTTGCGGATCGCTTTGACATGTACCCGACGATGCTGGTGCCCGATGGCGCGTTTATGATTGATCGCCGTATGGGAGTGGACGGGCATCCCATTGAAATTCAAGCCCTCTTTTACGCATCGCTGCGTGCTGCACGAGAGTTGCTGTTGCCCGGCTATAAGCGCGATATCTATATTCAGATCATCAACCAACGTTTGAGCACGCTGAACTACCACATCCGCCAATATTACTGGTTGGATTTGAGACGGCTCAATGAAATTTATCGCTATCGTGGCGAAGAGTTTGGCGAAGAAGCGATCAATAAATTTAATATTTATCCCGATTCGATTCCAGAGTGGGTTGCCGATTGGATGCCTGAGCGAGGGGGATATCTGGCGGGTAATTTGGGTCCAGCCCGGATGGATTTTCGCTTTTTTACGCTGGGCAACCTGATGTCTGTGATTTCCTCCCTGACCACGGTTCAAGAGTCTCAGGGCATCATGGATCTGATTGAGCAACGCTGGCAGGATTTGGTTGGTTACATGCCGATGAAGATTTGCTATCCGGCAGTAGTTGATTTGGAGTGGAGAATTCTAACCGGATGCGATCCTAAAAATGTGCCCTGGTCATATCACAACGGTGGGAATTGGCCCGTACTCCTGTGGTTCTTAGCGGCAGCAGCTCAAAAGACAGGTAGACAAGAAATGGCATGGCGGGCGATCGAAATTGCAGAACGCCGCTTAAGCGAAGATGCTTGGCCTGAATATTACGATGGTCGCAATGGTCGGTTGGTAGGTAAAGCATCCAGGAAATATCAGACCTGGAGTATTGCTGGTTTTATCCTGGCAAATGAACTGATGGAGAACCCTAAGTATCTCAGTTGGATTAGTTTTGACGAAGATACAGAGATGCAGGAATGGCTTTATCGCTTGAAGGAACTAGAAGCTAGCAGTTAACTAATGCCTTTGCCTTAAGCTTTCTGACCAAAGTTATTATCTAGTTCAAAACGAGTTGTATTGGTCTATCAACGTCGAACGTCTGAACTGCGCCAAACGCTTAAGCATCTCGCTCATATGGGTTTCACCGAATACTGAATGTCCTCTTGCACCTCCCCTTGTCAAGGGGAGGTTGGGAGGGATCAGACGTGTAGCCTGTTTTTCTGAGCAAAACAAGAGGCCGTAAGCCCCTTGTCTGCCCTTTTGCTCATGAAATTAAGCTGCTACTTGTTCTTTCTTTGGAGTTGCTGCAACAGCAGGAGTTGGGACAGGCACAGTAGCCGCCGCTTGATGGAGTAACGTTGTGTATAGCTGACCCAACCGAGCAGCAACGCTGCTCCAGCTAAAGCCGATCTCAACCCGTTGGCGTGCAGTTTGACCTAATTCATTCCGCCATGTGGGATTGCTCAGAATGCGATCAATCGCTTTAGCGAAGGCAGCATCGTCTTTAGGTGGAACAAGTAATCCTGTCACCTCAGAAACTACTGTGAACTGCAATCCACCTACGTTGCTGGCAACGACAGGAGTCCGACATGCCATTGCCTCAATTGGAACTAAGCCAAACGGCTCGTAGTGGCTGGGTACGACTACAACATCTGCCGCAGCGTAATAATTTGGTAAAACAGATTGATCAAGGCGACCTGGAAATTCGGTGATATCAGATAGACCTAATTCACGAACAATTGATTCAATGCGATCGCGCTCGATTCCATCGCTTCGTCCTGGAGAACTGCCTCCACCAATCATGAGCTTCAAATTCGCATCCCCCCGCAACTCAGACTGAGCGATCGCCCGCACTAGCGTTTCAATGCCCTTGCGTTTGTCAAATCGCCCGACATAAAGTACTAACTTTGTTTCAGGGGGAATCCCCAATAATTTCCGTGCAGTAGCCTGATCCACAGAGCCAAAGCGTTGAATATCAGTCCCACAAGGGATCATCTCAATGTGCCCTTTGGTCGAAACGAGCGATCGCATATGCTCCTGCTCCTGTGGGCTAGTAGCTACAACACAATCTACAGTTTCGAGGCAAGTTTTCTCAACGGCTAAACGCTTCGTTGCAATGGGTGGAATATCATCAATCGTTCGATATTTAATGGCTCCTAAAGAGTGATACGTATGAACCTGCACCAAAGGTTGCAGCTTTTTGAGTTTCATCCCAACCCAGGAGGATAGCCAGTAGTGCGTGTGAATGAGGGAGTAAGGTTGTGCTTGCTTTTGCTGAAACGCTTGAAACTCCTGGACAAACTCTGGCAGGAGATCAAACAGATCATCTCGCCCCATAAACTTGGCTGGTCCTGTCTTTAAGCGAATCGTTCGGCAATTATCACGATGTTGAACAATTTCGGCTTGATCGGGATGGCTACGTCGAGTGAACATATCGACCTGCCATCCTAAATCTGCTAAAAATTCGCCAATCTGTCGTACATAAACATTTTGCCCACCTGCCTCTTCTTGTCCAATTTCCGCAGCGGGATCACCATCAACTGAAATCAGGGCAATACGATGCTTTTGAGTTACCAACATTGTAGATATCACCTCATGGTTAGGGACTCCTAACCCCTGACACCAAAAGTGAAGTGCAAAAAATCTTCTCCTCAGGGTCAAGAGCAGGTACGAAGCACATAGATACCAGCCAAGGACACCGACGAGATTCAGGGCATTACTGAAGTAAATGCTGAATGTTCAGTCTCCTCTCAACACCGACGAAGTTAGCTGACGGGCTAGGACTGAGAGATGTCCTTCCTCTGAGATGATGAGTTTATAATTTTGAGCTATTGAAGCCAGAATTAAACTCTCAAATCTCCCTTTAAGATAAGCCCCAAAACTTGGTTCCTCCGTTCCATTCCTCTTAAGTTCGAGCAGACATAGTAAGAGATAAAAATGGATTAGGTTGACTTATTTCATTTGAAGTTAACATACCGTGTTCTAATTGTTTTCGTCAACTTTTTTTAGAAAATATCTCAGAGCTTGAAGATTCGTCTTTTTGTAAAAAGTAAAGAAAGTGTTAAAAACTAAGAAGAATTGATGAACTATGCATGAACAAAACGAGTTCTTAAGAATGTTTGCAAAAAATGTAACAATGAACCGCAGATTAGCCAATTAATTCAAAGTCTGCTTATTAAATATCAAGCTGTGTATAAGCATGAGAAGTCTCTAGAAGAGTTCGTTGTTAGTCTTAAACCTTGAGTGAATTAGCGAAAGCAAACAAAAACGATAGACCTCTAAGGGCGATCGCTAGATAGGACAGAAGGTTGAGAAATCGATTGAAGCATCAAACGGTTATTTTGACTGTCTTCAATAAAATTAGAGTTTTTCCTAACTCCAAAAATCTAATTGCATAGGACTATAGCGGTTTTTAAGTTTGAGTGGTTGTGGGGTAAAGCCTCTATGGGGGTATACCCCATAGGAGTTTTGTCGGTCAACGAAGAGTCGTACAAGACAAAAGATAAAGACAAAAAGTCAACGCAAAAAAGGCGTCCCGTAAGGAACGCCTCTCATCAGATGTCTATCAGGCTTTAAGGATTAACCATTGATTTGAGGAGCAGTCAAAGCAACAGGAGCAGCTTCACCAGCAGCCAAATCGAGGGGGAAGTTGTGAGCGTTGCGCTCGTGCATTACTTCC
>NZ_JACJSA010000029.1 GCF_014697545.1 Oscillatoria sp. FACHB-1407
GCAATTTCTACTTGTTTGCGATCGCTAATGTCACGCCCCGTCCCTGCCACGGCTTCAACTGTGCCCTCTGCATCAAACAGCGGTACAAAAATGTATTCGTAGACGCTGGTTCCCAAAGCACTGGTGTAGGGGGTTTCGTCCTCAATGGGTTGGCGTGTGGTGATGACCTGTTGAATTTGCTGTTGAAGGCGATCGGCTAGTTCGGGTGGGTAGCCCAAGTCAAAAAAGTTTTGACCCACAATGTCTGTCAAGTTTTTTTGCCACAGGTTAAGCAGGGGTTGATTGGCATAGGTAAATCGCCCTGCCAGATCAAAGGTGAAAATGAAATCAGAGACAGACGATAAGATTTGATCGAGGTGACGACGAGCCGCTGTCTGACGCGATCGTCCCAACTCCACATTGACAGCGACTCGTGCCAACAGTTCGCGGGCACTAAAGGGTTTAACCAGATAGTCATCGGCTCCAGCATTTAGCCCTTCCACGGCTGATTCTTCTCTGGCACGGGCAGACAGCAGCAGAATGGGAACTTCGCGCGTTCGGGGATCGTGTCGCAACTGCCGGAGCAACTCAAACCCATCCATTCCCGGCATCATTACATCGCTCAGAATTAAATCAGGCGTTGCTGCGCGGGCGGCGTTGAGAGCGGATGATCCTTCGGTAAACACCTCAACCTGATAAAACTCGCGCAAAATGCGGTGCAGATAGTTCCGCATATCGGCATTGTCATCAACCAGAAAAACGCGAGCCGTGGAAGAAGCTGAGGATGAGGAAGGTTTATCAACGCGATCGTTCTCCCACAGCCAGCTTGACGCTTCTTGCACATAGAATGCAGCACTATCTGTCAGTTGAGCTTGATTATTGTGAAAGCCATTCTCTAGAGTCGAAGCTGCACCAGCGTCCTGTACGGCAACAGTAGGGGATGGGTTCATCGGCAACAGGACTCGAAACGTACTGCCGTGACCCAGAGTACTCTCAACCGCGATAGCCCCTCCATGCAACTGCACCAGTTCTTGCACCAGCGATAGCCCGATGCCTGTCCCTTCAAACGTGCGTCCCTTTGCGCCTTCTACTCGGTGAAATCGCTCAAACAATCGAGGTAAATCGGCGGCTGGAATGCCAGTGCCCGTGTCACGCACCATCAGTTCGACCTGGCTTCCAACAGTGTGCAGCGAAACGGTAATTTCCCCCTCAAACGTGAACTTAAACGCATTCGAGAGCAGATTCAGCACAATCTTTTCCCACATATCCCGATCCACAGAGATGGGTCGGGGAAACGGAGGACAATCGACAATCAACCGTAGCCCCGCTCGCTCCGTGGCAGACTGAAACAGACTGGCTAATTCAACCGTATAGGTGGCAAGATCCGTTGGTTCAAAATGGGCTTGGGCGCGTCCAGCTTCGATTCGTGAAAAGTCAAGCAGCGTGTTGACCAGCTTGAGGAGTCGCTGGGCATTGCGCTGGGCGATCGCGATCTGCTCTCGTGCATCCGGGGGCAACTGGTTACTTTGCAGCACCTCCTCTAACGGATTGAGCATCAACGTTAAGGGAGTGCGAAACTCGTGGCTGACGTTTGAAAAAAAGGTAGTCTTTGCCTGATCGAGTTCGGCTAGCATTTCAGCGCGGCGACGCTCTTCCTCATACGCCTGAGCATTGCGAATGGATACGGAAACCTGTCCGACTAACAACTCATAGAACGATCGATACCCTTCATCCAAGGCTCGATTAGGGTTCACCCCTGCGATCAGCACACCCAACGGTGCAGTTTGCCCCGAAGAGGCGATCGGCATCATTAGCGCCGTGTGAACTGGCTCATTCCACGGCCCTCCAGGCACGGTCATGTGTTGATCCAACTCTTCCACCAGAATGGTTTCACCCGCCGCGACAGGTGCAAACGACCAGAGGGGGTGATTGGTCTTTAAATCAATGGAGTGGGGACAAAGTTGTTCGTCTGCGGTTAACCCCCCGGTTCCTTGCAACGTGAGCGTTCTGCCATCCGGCTCGCGTAAATACAGCAGCGCAAATGGTACATCTAGGGGATGAGTGGCGATCGTCTTTATCAAGTCCTGGCACGTATCCTGCACACTGCGCGTTTCACCCGTTTGGGTTGCCAGATCCCGCAACAGTCGCAGCCGCCGTTCTCCTAAAACTTGCTGCGTCACCTCGCTACAAACCGCCAGCATCCCCACAATCTGCCCATCATCATCTTCAGCAGGGGCGTGCGACACACTGAAGTAAGATTCTTCTCGATACCCGGCACGTTCTAAAACCAGTGGCAAGGCTGGAGTCCAATTGGCAACCCCCGTTGCCATCACCCGCTGAATCATTGGTCCGAGCGTATCCCAGGCTTCTGCCAGAGTTTCTCGGATATCGGTTCCCAGGGCTGCTGGGTGCTTATCACCAATTAGCTGAGAGTAGGCATCGTTGTAAAACTGCGTGAACTCCGTTCCCCAGGTTAGCACCATTGGATAGCGCGAGGTGAGCAGCGTCTTGACCAGCGATTTGAGGCTTTGTGACCAGCACTGCACTGTCCCAACGGGGGTTTGTGACCAATCGAGCGAGTTCATCAACCCACCCATTTCACCACCATTTGCAAAGATGGAGTTGGCAGCTTTGCTTTGTGCTGAACCTGTCATCGCTGCGGTTTCCTGAAATATTGAGCCAGGATGTCTGCGCCCTGTTCTCCCATCTGCTGTAGCAGCAGTTCGATCTGTTTCAAGGCGATTGGCATGGGCTTGGTGCGTCCGTTTTCCCAACGGTTGACGCTCTGAAAGGAAACTCCCAGCTTTTCGGCAAATTTGACTTGCGAGAGGTCAAGTCGTTGCCGCGTTTCTCGTACCAAAGCTGCTAACTCTGACTGCTTAAGTGCAGACATAGAATTCTTACTTCAAATGGCATTTATTAGCTATATCACCTGGTATAGCTTCATTCTATCCCTCTGGAGAGATAGAGATATTCTGGCAATGTCTGGAAATTTAAAGGGTTCAAATGCGTGACATAGTTATTCTGCGATCGCTGCTTTATTTCGTCATGGCGGGCTTATGCGAAATCGGGGGTGGATACTTAGTTTGGTTGTGGGTACGGGAAAGCAAAAGTGGCTGGTTGGCATTGGGTGGAGTACTTTTACTTACTGCCTATGGATTTGTAGCAACACTTCAACCTGCCAACTTCGGACGAGCCTATGCCGCTTATGGCGGAATTTTCATCATCCTATCCATCATCTGGGGATGGAAAGTAGATAACGTGATACCCGATCGCATGGACTGGTTAGGAGGCACGATCGCGCTGGCTGGTGTCCTGGTCATCATGTACGCCCCTAGAACTTAATCTGCACAAGGGGGACTGGATAGTAGCTGCTGGTCAATTAATTTTTTTTGGATGGCAATGACGGCTGCTTGAGTGCGATCGCGCACGTCTAGTTTTTGGAGAATGGCATGAACATGAACTCGTACCGTTCCTGGCGCAATATATAGCATTTCAGCAATTTCTTGATTCGTTTTGCCATCGGCAATTAACGCTAGGATTTCCTGTTCTCGCCGAGTCAGAACAGGAGAAGTGTTGTCTGCATTATTCGCTGGCGTGGCACTGGAATTATTTTCAAAAGCAGCCCGAATTTCAGTTGTCGCCGCAGAATCCCACCAGGAGGCTCCAGTTGCAACTGATTGAATTGCCAGAATGAGAGTCTGTGATGGCGCACCTTTGAGGCAGTAGCCTTGTGCCCCAACTTCGATGATGCGGTTAATCAGTGCTTTTTGAGTGTGGGAGGTCAGTACTAGAACTGGAAGATCTGGAGCTAATTGCTTGATTTGCCGACAGGCTTCAATTCCCCCCAGTCCTGGTAGTCCAATATCGAGAACAACGATATTCAGCGAGTGGCTTTTGACAATCTCGATCGCCGTCTCGCCATCTTCTGCCTCTGCCACAATTTCCAGCCCTGACTCTCGCTCCAGTCGTACCCGTAAGCCGAGACGGAAGAGTTCATCATCCTCAACCAGAAGAATTTTGAGCGGTGGAGATGCCATCTTAAGCAGAAAGGGAGGGATTATACGGAAAAGTCGGTAGCCGAAAAGCAAAGATTGCTCCGGTGGGGTGCCGATTCTCTGCCCAAATTGTACCGCCGTGAGCTTCTACAATCTGCCGGGATAAGTAAAGTCCCAACCCTGAACCCTTTGCCTGCCGATCGCTCTGCCCCTGATAAAACCGTTCAAACAGGTGGGGAAGCTCATCGGACTTGATACCTGCACCATTGTCTGTGACCTTCACCGTTTGGTAAGAGGAACCAGGTTCCAGAACGACCTCAACCCGTCCGCCACGGGGGGAGTGGTTGATGGCATTTGTGAGTAGGTTTGCCATGACTCGTTGAAGTTGTAACGTATCCCCTTTTACCCAGAGGAACTGACGAAAGTCGGATGCTCCATAATGTAGGGAGATGTGAACCCGGCGACTCGCTGCCAAATCGGTCATCGTGGCTTTAACCTCTTCTGCAACCTCGACAAGATCGACCGGAGCAAGATTCAACTGCAACCCTTCGTTATCATTTCGGTAGACATCCAACAGGGTTTCAACCATTTGCAAAGTTGTTTTATGGCTCCGCATCATGGTTGCTAAAACCTTCTGTTGACTTGATTCAACTAAGCCAAAACTGCCATGTTGAAAAGCTTTTAGGGTTTCAATTGCTCCCAGTAAAGGAGTTTTTAGATCGTGGGTCAGGGCTGAAGCAAAGTCTTCCCGGATGCTGGCTAACTTTTCGTGGGCTTCTAACTTCGCCTGCTGTTGTAGCACCGTCTGCTGATAAAGGCGATTGCGATCGCTCAACACACCTGTAACGACCAGTGCCAATGTGGCGATAAAACGACTGGCGATCGTAGAAACTTCAACGGTTGCAATTCCTGGAAGCCAGATATTGATGAGGGTGAGAACGCAGGCGAGCAGAGTTGCTTGAAAAGTGATTTTGCGGCTTAAATGGGCACTTGCCAGCAGGATTGGACCAATGTAGAGGTAGCCAAATACATACTCTGGTGGGGTTGCTAACTCCAGGGAAAAAACCACAACAAAAAGCCCCATCACTAACCAGAATGTGCGTAAATGCCAGTCTTTTGAATGAAAAGCACCTTGGAATTGCAGCATCTGGCTCCTCTGAAACAGAAAAGATGGTTGTTGAGCCAACCCTATTCTCAAAAGTCTAGCGATTTTCAAGTGGAATCACCTGAAAATGAGGCACAGTCTGCGTTCAAATGCAAATTTATATTTGCAGGCATAGACCTAGCCCCAACATTCTCTAAACGCTTTCTAAACACTGCGTATTTTGGACTATACCTGTGATCCAAAAATTGTAGTAAACGCTGCTCTATACCTTGTAATTCCTAGATCAGAGTTTCACTATCAGTGAGTAGGGACAGTTGAAGAGTTGATTTGCTAGTTCCCGATCAATGCTCAGGTACTTAATCACTCATCGCTTCAGCAACAGCTTATTTACTGATGTCGGAGTTACATTACTCATGTTGCAAGGATGGATTCAAATTGCATTAACGCTGCTGATCGTAGTGGCAATTACGCCATTCTTCGGTCGATATATGGCTCGTGTATTCATGGGACAGCGCACTATTCTTGACTCCGTGCTGAATCCTATGGAGAGAATCCTTTTTTCGCTCGGTGGAGTTCGAGCAAGAGAGGAGATGACAGGCTGGCAATATGCGCGGGCGGTATTGTATAGCAACCTGGCAATGCTGGTGTTCATCTACCTAATCTTCATGTTTCAGGGAGTGTTGCCCTTTAATCCGACGGGCTTGAGTGCGCCATCCTGGGATCTGGCTTTGCACACCGCCATTTCTTTTGTCACGAACACCAATCAGCAACATTATTCGGGTGAAACGACCTATAGCTATTTCAGCCAGTTTGCGGCTTTAGGCTTCATGATGTTTACCTCGGCAGCAACAGGCATTGCAGTGGCGATCGCCTTCATTCGAGGGTTAACAGGTAGACCGCTGGGTAACTTCTACGTTGATTTAATTCAGTCTATCACTCGAATTCTGCTGCCAATCAGTATTGTGGGTGCCATTGTTTTAATTGCCGCAGGAATTCCTGAAACCCTGGCAAGTCCAGCGATCGTCCCGACTTTAGAGAATCCGGGAGTCAGTCAGGCGATCGCCCGTGGTCCCGTGGCTCACTTCGAGATTATTAAGGAGTTAGGTGAGAACGGGGGTGGTTTCTTTGGCATCAACTCAGCACACCCGTTTGAGAATCCGAATGGTTTTACCAATCTCATTGAACTGGTTGCCATGCTCTCCATTCCAACTTCGATGGTTATTACCTATGGCATTTTTGCTAATAATCTCAAGCAAGCCTGGTTAGTATTCAGCATTCCGTTCGCAATTTTGGTAGTTTTCATTGTGATTACAGCGATCGGTGAGTATCAGGGTAATCCTGCGGTGAATGCTTTGCTGGCTGGTCAGGCTCCCAACCTGGAAGGTAAGGAAGTTCGCTTTGGTTGGGCACAGTCTGCCTTATTTGCAGTGTTTACCACCGCCACTATGTGTGGAGCGGTGAACAGCTTGCATGATTCCTTCATGCCGAATGGGGGCTTTGTCACTCTGTCCAATATGTTTCTGCAAATTGTGTTTGGTGGACAGGGAACGGGAACAGCGTATCTCTTTGCCTACCTGATTCTGGCAGTATTTGTCACAGGTTTGATGGTAGGGCGCACACCTGAATTTTTGGGACGTAAGATTGAGAAACGGGAAGTGGTGCTGGCAAGTTTTCTAATTTTGCTGGTTCACCCGATCGCCATCCTCATTCCCGCAGCTATCACTCTGGCATTTCCTGAGCAATTGGCAGGCATCAGCAACCCTGGATTTCATGGATTGTCTCAAGTGATCTACGAGTACGCTTCTGCCGCAGCAAACAATGGCTCTGGCTTTGAGGGACTTGGTGATGGAACCCTCTGGTGGAATTTGAGTACCAGCTTTAGCCTCCTGGCAGGACGCTACATTCCGATCGTGGCATTGCTGCTGTTGGCAGATAGTATGAGCCGCAAGCAACCTGTCCCCGCAACAGCAGGAACCTTACGTACTGATACGGGTTTGTTTACCGGAGTAACCGCTGGCGTGATTCTGATTTTGGGCGCACTGACCTTCTTCCCCGCACTGGCATTAGGTCCAGTTGCAGAGGCTTTTCAAATTGTCAAAGGAATTGGGTAGGAGTTCTGAGAATTTATGAAAACTAGAAACGAGCCTTCTCCATCGACCTCTCACCCGATTCGGGTTCCTAGTGGTCGTAGAGGCGATCGCAAACATACCCCCAAAGCCGATCGCAAAGGATTGTACCAACGCGCCATTCGAGAATCTTTTGTCAAATTGAACCCGAAAGTGGCAGTGCGAAATCCAGTCATGTTTGTAGTGTGGCTGGGCACGATCGTCACTTTGCTGGTTACGATTAATCCCAATCTGTTTGGGACGGTTCAGGCAGATGTAGGACAACAGCGGTTACTCAACGGCATTATTACTTTCATCCTGTTTTTCACCGTTCTATTTGCCAACTTTGCCGAAGCGGTTGCAGAGGGGCGGGGAAAAGCACAGGCAGATGCCTTGCGATCGACCCGTTCTGACACGATCGCCCGGAAGCTACTACCCGATGGCAAGATTCAGGAAGTCAGTTCCACCGAGTTGCGGCGCGGTGATCAGGTAAAAGTTGTTGCAGGAGATATGATTCCTGCGGATGGTGAGGTAATTCAGGGCATTGGCTCGGTGGATGAATCAGCGATTACTGGAGAATCGGCTCCGGTTCTGAAACAACCAGGCACCGATATTGCCAGTTCTGTTACCGGGGGAACTCGTCTACTTTCCGATGAACTGACGGTGCGAATTACCTCTGATCCCGGTCAGGGCTTTATCGATCGCATGATTTCTCTGGTCGAAGGAGCCGAACGTACCAAAACCCCCAACGAAATTGCGTTGACGGTGCTGCTGGCAGTGTTGACTCAGGTGTTTCTGATTGTTGTCGCTACGACTCCCTCTATTTCTGGTTACATCGCTGGCTTTTTAGACAGCGTGGCAGGAGCCGCAACGGGCAACAGCTTACGGGCTGGAACCAGTATTGCGATTCTGATTTCCCTACTGGTAGCTCTGATTCCCACAACGATTGGCGGACTGTTGAGCGCGATCGGTATTGCCGGGATGGATCGGGTGGCTCAGTTCAATGTGATCGCCACCTCTGGACGAGCCGTAGAAGCTTGCGGTGATGTGAATACTCTCGTTTTGGATAAAACGGGCACGATTACGCTAGGAAACCGTTTGGCTGACGAGTTTATCCCCGTCAATGGTCATTCTGTACAGGAAGTCGCTGATGTTTGTTTAGCGGCGAGTATGTTTGATGAAACTCCAGAAGGGCGATCAATCGTTCAGTTAGCCCAAAAGTTAGGGGCAAGATTTGATCTGGATGGGCAACCCGCCGAAGGCATCGAGTTCTCTGCCCGGACTCGCATGAGCGGCACTGACCTGGATAGTAAGGAGTACCGCAAGGGAGCGGTGGATGCGATTAAAGGCTTTGTGCGATCGCGCGGTGGTCAAGTTCCCTCAAGCCTGGATGAAGCCTATGAGCGAGTGTCTCGCTTGGGCGGAACCCCCCTCGCTGTTTGCCAGGGCGACGATATCTACGGCGTAATCTACCTCAAAGACATCGTAAAACCCGGACTAAGAGAGCGGTTTGATCAACTCCGGCGGATGGGTGTCAAAACCATCATGCTGACTGGCGATAACCGCATCACGGCTTCTGTCATTGCCCAGGAAGCGGGAGTCGATGACTTCATTGCGGAAGCCACCCCCGAAGATAAGATTGACGTGATTCGCACTGAACAATCGCAGGGCAAACTCGTTGCCATGACCGGAGATGGCACCAATGACGCACCCGCACTGGCTCAAGCAAATGTGGGACTGGCAATGAACTCCGGCACACAAGCCGCCAAAGAAGCCGCCAACATGGTGGATCTGGACTCTGATCCAACGAAACTCATTGACCTGGTAACGATCGGCAAACAGTTACTCATCACCCGTGGCGCGTTGACAACGTTCTCTGTTGCCAACGACATCGCTAAATACTTTGCCATTATTCCCACCATCTTTGCAGCGGCTGGAATTGGAGCACTGAACATTATGGGCTTAAAGAGTGCCCAGTCTGCGATCGTCTCTGCCCTGATCTACAACGCTTTGATTATTCCTGTTCTCATTCCCCTGGCTTTACGGGGTGTACAGTTCCGTCCACTCACTGCCGATCAACTGCTGCGACGCAACATTTTAATTTACGGCTTGGGCGGCATTATTGCGCCGTTTATCGCGATTAAAGCGCTCGATTTAA
Organism: Oscillatoria sp. FACHB-1407; assembly: GCF_014697545.1. Lineage (GTDB taxonomy): Bacteria > Cyanobacteriota > Cyanobacteriia > Elainellales > Elainellaceae > FACHB-1407. The sequence continues at coordinate 9,346 of NZ_JACJSA010000029.1, forward strand.
TCTTGCCTTTGTCCTAACCCTTCAAAAACTTTTCTACCAATGAAACTCAATTCTCTAAAACCATCCCTTCCATCGCTGGAAATAACCTCTCAATCCCTTGAGGCGGTTTCAGAAGTCTGGTCAGAATGGCGCAGGCAAAAGCTACCACTGTATTTATTCCTGGCTTTGTGTTTCAACCTGGTTGTTGCCCCTGTTGTTTATGCTGCCAGTGGCAATGAATTCACTCGCACTCAAGCCTGGTCGTTAGGGCTACTAGGACTGGGAACTGTGGCGCTTTCCGTTTATTTGTTCTTTGTCATGTTTGTACCGGAGAAGTTCTAATGAGTTTTGCACGCGAGGCAGGTAGAGCCATTCGATCGACCCTGGTACTCTGGGTCATCACTGCTCTGATTTATCCACTGATGATGGTTGCTTTTGGACAACTGGCTTTTCCCTTCCAGGCAAACGGTAGTATTTTGACGAATACTCAGGGGCAGCCTATTGGTTCAGCCTTGATTGGACAGCCATTTACGAGCGATCGCTACTTCAACAGTCGCCCCAGCACCACCAACTACAGCACCGCTAACCCGAATGCAGACGAAGCTGGCATTCTCAAAACGGGCGTGTCAGGCGCAAGCAATTTGGCTCCGTCTAATCCTGATCTGCTCAAGCGAGTTCAGGAAAGCACGACTCAACTGAAACAGTCCGGTATTGAACCCACCGCCGATTTGGTTTACACCTCTGGTTCCAGCCTTGACCCCCATATCACACCGGAAGCTGCTAGAGCGCAGATTACACGGGTAGCAACGGCACGGGGTCTGCAACCCAACCAACTCCAAGATCTGATTAATCAGAACACAGATGGTCGCTTTTTAGGCATCTTTGGTGAACCAGGGGTGAACGTGCTGAGGCTTAATCTGGCTCTCGATGCATTAAGCAGCTAATCTATGTATCACTCGTCCAATCCCTCACCTGACAGCACCTACATTCGCCCTGCCCATCGGGGCAAGCACAAAATTTTTATTGGGATGGCTCCCGGTGTCGGTAAAACCTACCGAATGCTTGAAGAGGGGCATCGCCTCCGACAGGAAGGCATTGACGTGGTAATTGGGTTACTCGAAACCCATAATCGGCAGGAGACCGCACAACGGGCAGAAGGGCTGGAAACATTGCCCCGTCAGCAAATTAACTGTTCTGGCGTTATTTTGTCTGAAATGGACACAGATGGGATCTTGGTTCGCCAACCGCAACTGGTTCTGATTGATGAACTTGCCCATACCAATGTCCCCGGTTCTCAGCGAGAAAAACGCTATCAGGATGTAGAAGTTGTGTTGGCAGCAGGAATTGATGTTTTTTCAACCGTCAATATCCAGCATTTAGAAAGCTTGAATGACTTGGTTGCTCGAATTACAGGGGTTGTGGTGCGGGAGCGAATCCCCGATCGCTTGCTGGAAGAAGCCGATCAAGTAGTCGTGATTGATGTCACACCAGAGACACTAGAAGATCGCCTCAAAGACGGTAAAATCTACGCCCCTGAAAAAGTTGACCAATCGCTGCAAAACTTCTTCCAACGGCGTAATCTGATTGCCTTACGTGAATTAGCCTTACGAGAGGTTGCTGACAATATTGAAGAAGATGCTCTGGAGGAAGCATCGAATGGAAGTAAAGCAGATGCTCCTTTTTGCAATATCCATGAGCGAGTTCTCGTTTGCGTTTCAACCTATCCCAATGCAATTCAGCTAATTCGACGCGGTGCCCGAATTGCCGGATATATGCACGCTCCCTTCTACTGTTTGTTTGTGGATGATCCCGATCGCTTCCTCACTAAAGCAGAGAGTTTGCATGTTGAAACTTGCGAAAGGCTCTGTAAAGAGTTTGGTGGAGAATTTATCCGAGTGACAAACTATGACAAAGCGAAGGCGATCGCAGACGTTGCAAAAAACTATTACATTACTCAAATTGTGATTGGTGAAAGTCAACGATCGCGTTGGAAACTGATGCTGAGCGGTTCACTGACTCATAAATTGTTGCGATCGCTCAAAAACATTGATGTTCACATTATCGCAACTGATAAACAAGGTTCTTAATAAGAAGCTACTGATTCAAGTAATAGTAACTTGACGCTAAAGATTGCCCCTTTCCCTTTTCCTGTATTATCAGCATGAATCGCGCCGTTGTGGAGTTTGGCAATGTGATGGGCGATCGCCCCATCTGCCCCTGTTCCAGAAAGCCCCTCTATCATGCCTGAAACGGTTCTATTTGCAGGGAGTCGCAATAATAGTCTGAGAATAATCAGATAGAGATAAGTGCAATTATCTCTATCAGAAATCCACCTAACTCCCGCGATCTCCATGTCTCCATCCCCCGCTGACCCGTTTTTGCCCATCGTGATTGTGCCGCTCCAGGGCGGCAAGGTAGAGGAGCCTCGACGGGCAGAACCACCAGACCTTAGGCACTGGCAGATTGAGGAGTTTCTGCGCCAGACGGGGAAGGCGGACAACACGCAGCGTACCTACCGGGGGCAGTTAGTACGATTTGCCGCCTGGTGCGATAAGTCCTGGTTGGACGTAACGCCCAGCGATATCGGCAAGTATCGGCGGGAGTTGAAGCTGAAGGGGTTGAAGCCGACCTCGATTAATCATGCGTTGAATACTCTGCGATCCTTCTACCAGTGGCTCCGGCGCAGCAATGGCTACCCAATGAATCAGCCACTGCCGACGGATGCGATCGATCTGGAGCGGCAGCCGGAACTCCAGGCAGACCACATCGAGGCGGAGGACTTGAGCCAACTGTGGGCGGTGCTGGAACTGGAGGAAAAAACTCGGATACGCGATCGGGCGATCATTGCGGTGCTCAGTCATGGACTACGGGCATCGGAAGCGTCTGCTCTGAATGTGGAGCATTGGAACGGCAAGATTTTGAAGGTTCATCGCTCGAAGGGGCAGAATGTGTCGGAGGTTCCATTGAGTCGAGAGGCACGATCTCATTTGGAGGCTTATCTGGAGTGGCGACGGCAGCAAGGGGGACTGTTTGAGCCACTGCTGGAGAGTCCGATGTTTCTGGCACAGGACCCAAAGAGTGCAGGGCATCGGTTGGGCTACAAAGGGTTGCACCGGATGGTGAAGAAGCTGGGGGCGATCTCAGGGGTGGAAGATGTGAAGCCCCACCGGTTCCGGCATACGTTTGGGACGGAGGTAACGCGGCGAGGCGTTGACCCACTGTTTGGCAAAGAGTTGATGGGAATTAAAAGCGACAAGGTGTTTCAGCGTTACACCAAAGGGGTGTTTAAGCAGGCGGCTGCGGAGGCGTGTCTGAAGGCGATTGGGGAAAGCGATGAGAACCTGTAGATAGATGTGCGCTGCTAATATCAAGCCGTAACTACCCCTTTGATGGAAGTCCTGTCATGGTGACAAGACTTTGATGGGAAAAAAGGCTTCAGCCTTTAAACTAATGGATAACGAACTTTTGTACTAGTGGTTATGCGGCAAACGCAAGCAGGATACTGGCTCGATCGCGAGGAACTTATGAAAATTCGCGATCGCAAATTACTTTCAAGCGATCGCGACTACCTGTACTTTGCATTGCAGATTGATTACCCAGGGAAACTCAACCCGCAGATTGACGTGGATGCTTTTTGCGATCGCTGGAATCTCAGTGCGGGGGACTTTTACAAGGCACTGGGGGATCTGAAAAATAAAAGAATTGTAGAGGCGATTTCCAATCAACTGAACCTGCATCTTCAGGAAACGGTCTAAGGAGAAGATGCTGTGAACCAATATCCAAGAGAATTACCGCCGTTTCCTCCCCTCTTCAATTACCCCTTATTTGCGCCTCCGATCGAGATTGACGGGGAACTAATTTATGACGCTCGATACTGCGCTGCTTTCTTCCTGTATCAGGCTTATCTCCAAGATGTGAAAGCAATCACAATTACGCTAAAACTGATCATAGAAGCTAATTCAAATATTGATGCGATTCAATTATTCAATCGATGTAAACAATGCGATCGCGCAGCAATTCTGCAGGCGATCGCATTGATGAGTCTGGCTTTAGAATATCGCTTCGAGGTGGCAGGAACCGCTGAACACAATTGATGGATGAGAAAGCACTGCTATTCCCAAACTAAGGGACGCCAATCAGCAGGAATTAAACCTTGCTTTAACGCGCGAGCGATCATTCCCTGGTGGGCATGACTGGCGCGAAGTACATGGCAGCGCCGACACAATACACGCAAGTTGCGATCGCGGTTACTACCACCGTTTGATAACTCGACAATGTGATCAATATCCGCCTGCCAGAGTGGGAGTGAGTAGGGCAAAGTATCGATACAGTAAGGTCCCTGGCACTTTCCTTGATCTCGCTCCCAAATGCGCTTCCGCGTTTTTTTCCACTCGGCTTTGTGCTGACGTTTGGTTTTACCCATAACCTTTAATAACCGTGCCGTGTCTTGTCGCAGCATGCCGAGTCATACCCTGTCGGGGCAGGCCGAGGCGGGACGCGCCTAGCCTAGTCGAGCCATGGCTCGCCCTGATTCGCCTTAGGACGAATCAGGCTCTTCGAAGGCGAGGATTTTGAACCTCCCTAATCCCATGCTTCGCCCGTCACCTAATCCCACAAATTCTCCAGCCTGTACACAAATACTTTCCATTTGGCTACGAGATACAATCGTCTTGTCAAACTGAATCCCAAAACTGCATTGCCAGCCAGGGGCAGTGCTCACTCGGTATCGAATATTTCTGTTTTTCGTGCTCGGATTTACCACCGGCGACACATCAACAAAAACTTCGGGCATTTCTTCTTGGAAAATACCATCACGTAAATGCTCTGGGTTTCTAGGGACAAACCGACCTTGAACTATGATCGCCTTGCTTGGAACTCGCACCGTAGCGGTTACAAACTTTTCCAGGCTAGTTCTGCCCTGCTTGATAAATCGGCCTCCCTCGCGTAGACACTTAAAGACGGCGCTGGGTAGGATGTAAAGCTCTCGTTCCGGTGTCATTAACACTGATCGCCGCCATTCGTCGGGATCATTTCCTGCAACGCCACTCCTTTCTTGAGGGTCAAGTGAGAGCACATGAGGACCGAAATGATTCCACAGTAAGGGACGAGTGCCCTCAATTTTTACCTGAACCTTGGCTGAATTACCGACTGTGGGATTAACGGTGGAATTATCAGAAGTTGTCATCTATTTTCCGTTTATGAATCAATGCTGTTCACAACCATCATTAAAATGTTTCACCTAAAATACAGTCGAGTGAATCCTGTCACGGTGACAATCCAATCAGAATTTATGAAAGTTATGACTGTTGTAGAACAACAGTAGGCTTGTGCCAGGAGTCGTAGAACTCGGTATAGCTCATCCTGCTAGAGCAACGCACAATGATATGACGAAAATAATGTGCACAATCTGGGTTTCGTTCCCCCTGTTGCTTGTAACCATAGTTTGACCCTCCAATAATGAGTTTTAACAGCTCAGTTGTGGTAGATGAGTCAACCATTAAATCGTAGAAGTAGTCAGCGATCGCCACTTGAACAAATTTATCGTTGCACCGAGTAAGCAGAGAAGCCATTGCTTTAACCACATCTGTCTGGTTGATACTGCATTGAGCAAGAATCCACGCAATTGAACGCATAAAGTTAAGGTTAAAGCTGGTTCCAGAATGCTTAATTAAGACAGCAATTGCGTCTTCACTAATGAGATGTTTGTTTATTAAATTATTGACGACTCTGCCACGAATAAACGGATCTTTGCTATTATTCAACCTCTTTACTAAATCTCGAAATTCAAAACCGTCGATCGCTTCAAGTTCTTCCCTACGCAAAGTCTTCAGTTGTTCAACTTGATTTTTGGCCTTCTGATATAGCTTGTATCCAGGATTGAGCTTATGTGTTGTAAATTGAACCATATGAACCATGTAATCAAAGTCCGAAAGCGATGAAGGATCAATATCAGGAGGTTCGTTTATACAGTTTTCGGAATGCATCCAGTACCCTAAAAACTTCGTTAACTTCTCACGATATTGTTTAACGTTATACAGCCATGCTTCGTCACTCCAGACGTGAGATATATCGTCCCACTCGTCATAAAATAAAACTGTTGGACTAGCTTCTTTGTCTTCAGAAGTTACTTCGTTAAGACTACAACCATCAAACACATTACGCCCTTCATCAGTAAGCGTGTATATGCGTGTTCGATCGAAGAGGTTTTCGCATCCATCATCAAATTGCAACACTGACCACATGAATTGGTCTTTTTCTGCTGCTGTTATTTCTCTAGGATTCCGTCCTAACCAAAATAAAATAACCTCTCTCCAATGAGGATCAAAAACTCGGTAGGGCTTGTACTGGTCTGGATTCGTCTCGTCCTTCACAGGCTTGTTTTGGTGATCGCAAGGAAGAAAAAAGTCTCGACTGCGGACAGCGAGGGACGCAAAATATTCCTGAAAAGAGGAGTGGATGAAGGCATAGGCGTTTTCTATCTGCCTCTCCGTTACGACCTGCATTGGTTTGAGCCAACCGATACCAGTTGCAAGACCTAATAATTGTGGACTGAGGATCTCCTTGACTAATTCTTCCTGTATCCAGAAATGAGAACCTCCATCGATCGCTGTACATGCGAGCCTGGGTAAGGCTGAGTAAAGTTCTTCTGGCTGTGCATCAGCGGTAGATAATGTAGGGCGTTTCCAACTATCGACCGCTTCGACGAACTCTTTGTATAACCCAGCTTTGGTTGATGGCATGGGTCTCCGCAAGATCTCCCAAGTTTTGCACAGTAGAGTCAGAAGCAGTGGATTTTTGGCTAGATCCCGGACTTGTTCATTCCTTGGATCATGCAACTCAGAACGGAAAGCACTGAGTAATTCAGGTTCATTCGCCCACCATTTATGGAGGAATGCATCGACTGAGCTAGGAGAATCAGGCTGACCGAGGTCAAGGATTTGATAGATTTCAAATCCATCTAGTTCGTTACGCCTTCCTGCCCACAAGTGAGGGCGACTCGATAGAATAACGTGCGCGTTGCTGAGCCAGCCTTTCAGTTGTTTGAGTAACTTGGAAACAGAGTCACTGGAATTTGAATATTCATCTAATCCGTCAAGCAGCAGCCATACCTTCTTGCGCTGACATAAATCTTCTAGTGCGTCTTCAGTTTCCTTGTCGATGTGTCGCTGTTTGAGTGCCGTCTCAAGCCATTCCCCTAGTAAATGCTCTTCCAGGGGTTCTTTCAAATCTGCAAGGGAGACCCAGATTGCTATTGAGTTCGCAAGTTGCCCAAACTCCGGTTCGGAAGGTGGCTCAAATATCTTTTCAGCAAATTCTTGCAGAAAGGTTGTTTTTCCTGCGCCAGTGTCTCCAACGATCGCAATTCGCAGACCAGGCGATTGGCTATCCGCTAAATTTTCCAGCAACTGCTTGAGTAGAGTTTCTAGAGCCAGAGCGGTTATTTCTTCGCGATCGACTTCTGCTGGTGTTTCAAAAGAATTCTGTTGCAGTCTAGAAAAATGCTGAGGGCTTTTTTCTCTTCTCACAATTTGGAGAGGTATGAAAAGGTCTTTCCGGCCACGTCCTGGTTCCGTGTCGCCTAGAAGTGGCGAACTTGTGAGTCTGTTCGTTTGCTCCTGCAAAGACCGATACAAGCAGTCTCTTCTATCTAGCAAAAGATTTAATTGTGGATCCGGTATATCAGGAGGTGCTTCCGGTTCCTTAAATGCAGGAGTTTGACCAGGACAACGTTCTTCTATGCACTCGTGAAACTGCTCTTCAGTTAAACCTAATACAATGGCGATCGCCACTGCAGTGTCATAATCTACGTTCTCTCGAAGAAAAAATCTTTTCAATGTGCTTGCTGAGGTAGAAGCAGCATCAATAAGATCGCTCTCTGATTTCCCTCCCCGATAATAAGTTGATCGCGCCCCTTTAAGTCTTCTCAAGCCAGACTCTGTTAAGTAAACGCTCATAGTGGCACGTTGAATGGAGCCTTGTGGCTTTTTCTTTTTACTCCGGGAAGAGCGTTTATCCTTATCCATTCCCTGTTGTGAAGTAGCACCACTTAAAGGGTAATCATTTTTTCCAATAAGGGATGATTGTTTCTCCTCCTAATTGCGCTTAATTGAGTAGTAGTAGCTGAATCGCTTGCTAGGCAAGACTTGTAGGCTTTTAAACTTCTGACTCAAAGGGTGAGCTTAATTGGGCTAATTTGGACTGGTTTAGCAGAATGTTTTCTTTTAGATTGAGAGTGTTATCAGAAGCAACTTACATCTCTCTGATGCTTTGCTTTAGATAATTCCTTGATTAGGGCTGAGACTTATGGAATTTCATTGATTTAAGTTGGCTCTAAAGACAACTTCCGTTTGAATATTTCGATAAGTTTTAAGTGACGTTTACTTGCTTCGAATTCAATAAGAGCCTCTCTCATAAAACCTGTGCTCACTTGCTGACAAGGTTTTGCCATGTTGCTCTCAATTCTTATCTCAGTAAGTAAATATAACTTACGAAGTCAGATTTTCTGATAGTTAAATCGATTGTAACCATGACAGGGATTCATTGCCCTTGCTTTGTGCTGCCAATTATTCCTACTAATAGCCCTCGCTGAAACACATCACTGGAGTAGATCTCGTGGAGAAAAAGACGTTCATGCAATTCCTAACGGATTGGTCCCAAGCGGCAAAGGATCAGAAGGTTAATGATGACCTGGCAACTGTCCAAACTGCTTATGAAAACTATGTTTTCCCGACAATCGGGTTACGTAGCAACAAGTCGAAAGAGGATTTTGATGACAATTGGACAAAACTGACCCTTCAGAAGTTTATTGAGGTGTGCCTGCGCTGGTATGAGAAGGAAATAACACAGAATTCTAACCAGCCCGATATGCTGCCATACCCAAAGAATAACCTACCTGGGTTTGTGCTGTTTGTTTTTAATCGTCATTTTGACGCGGCGATCGTAGAAGGCGGTGAGAACGAAGCGAATCGGCGAGACTATGCTTCTTCTGTATTCCACTTTGCTGAGTGGTTAATTCAACAACAATGGTGGCAGGAGTCGTTTCCAGAGAGCGTACCTAGAATTGTCCCAACACGCGGCATGCAATCTAAGAAGCCAGCTACTCAGCCACGACGAGAACCGTACATTCTCAAGAGGGAGGAGCTACCAACGGCACTGTTACAAGAACTAGAAGCCTATCAACTGATTTGCCAGGACGGTGGCAGAATGCTCTGGAATCAGATTCAGCAACAGGAACGTGAGTTCAATCCATCGGCTTCTGAAGCAGAACTAAGGAAACACAAGCTCTTCAGACAAGTATTTCACCCGATCAGAGAGGTTACCTATAAACATGAGGAATATGCATTTCGTAGTTTTTGGACTTGGTGTGTCCGGGAAAAAGGTTATAGCCTATCAGAACTAACCTTGGAAATGCTGATCGATCCAGACTTATTACACGAGTATGGACTATGGTTCACAAGAGACAATCAAGTAACTCATGCTCAGTTGATTACGCTACTAATTGGGTCAGGCCGGGTTGCGAAGATCCAAAATCTTGGCAGGGCACAACGACGTGATTGGTCTGATATTAAAGTTATTCATCAGTTGAGGGATTTGAGACAGGAATACGCTCACTTTTACCGGCAAGAACGGCAAGACCGTCAATGGCTTCAGTGGAAGGATGTGCAAATCACTTACGATGAGCTGAAACAACTTCTGCCTTACTTACGGCAGCAAGGCATGCCTTATGTTGCAAAGCTAAACTCCTCTACAGGGCAAACCAGAGGTAAGAAACAATCTCATGCAAAAATTCTTTGGAATCGTCAAGTTCACATATTAGTCAAAGCTCTGGTTTGTGACCCTCAAATGAAACCGACAATCCAACAATACATTGAGGGGATCAACATTTTTCGCCAATTAGATAAGCGTAGGCCTCCTCGTTATGTTGAAGAAATTCGCCGCTATAGTCACTGCGGTATCAACAAGTTTTTCGGACACCCACTGCCAAAGGTCATCACTCACGATCTTGATGAGTGGTCACAAATATATAGACCAAGAGCAGAACAGGCACTTCAATCTCTAAATGATTGGCTCAGTTTTTGGGGATACCAACCAGATGCCTTACAGAAAATGCAACAGCGGTTAGATGCCGTGTGCCAAGGAGATATGCCAGGTACAGTCAAAGATGGACAAGCATACAAAAAGAGTCTTGAGAAGCAGATTAATGCTTTGCAAAATCGGATCAAAGCTTACTCTGTAGCAACGGCAAACTTTGAGCAGCACAACAGTTTCTTCTTCAACATAGGCATATTTAAGCCTGAGAATTTTGGGCTGCCATTAACTTGCGAATCTCTGCGGCGGATTCTGGAGAACTCGATTTCATCTGCTACACAAGCTGTACTTGGAAAACCTGTGTGGGTTTCATATCGGCAGCTTTTGTATCTTGTACTCTCTTCATTGGAACATAAGTATATGCCTGTGATTTACGGTAGACATCGCCAGAAATAGATCTCAAACGGCACAGTTCTGCTTTTAAGTAACCTCGCTTCATCTGAGATTCTCTCTTGAGATTCAACTTGTCAAAGCTAAATTGATTGGATCTCTTCATAAGGTTTTTGAGCGAGTTTTCCTGGATATTCTCCTCATTTTGGAAGTGGGTATGAATTTTGAAAATAACACCTCAACTGGGCATACGCCCTCCACCAAATTTTGAATCAATCCGTTCTGGAAGCTAATCACTACAAGCTGTAGAACGAAATCTTCTGAATGACGATTGCTTGAGTTGCGAGCATGACAGGGATAAATTGCCCTCACTTTGTGCTGCCAACTATTTCTACCACTAGCCCTGCTAAATTCTAGGAGCAAACAATGTCAAGTTCAATTCCTGATGTGCTGCAAGATGCCTTGGCTCTATATGAGCCAACCGTTTCACCTAAAGCATTTGCTAAACTTCAGAGCACTCTTAGACTCTATGTTCTGAAAGGCTTTACCTTTCGAGGATCTGCAAAAACAAAGCTTGAGGATTATCCTCGGCATATCCTGCTGAAGGATTTTGTGACTGAAGCACCCAACTATCTCTCTGCATCACTTGAACAAGCAGATCAAGAAGGTAAGAACCCCAAGACGTTGGCGAACGATCGCAGTAACCTTAAACAGTTCATGAACTTTCTGCTGTCACAGTCCTGGTATTCCAAGGTTGCTGTACTTCAGCCCATTCCAAAACGAGCACCTAAGTTAAGGGCAAAAGTTTCCTTAAAAACCTCTAGAAAAGGTAAACGGAGCTATCATGCCAATCCCTATGCTTTAAAGGAGTCTGAGCTGACAGCCCATTTGCAAGAGCAACTGTCTCAGTTACATCACTACGCAACTGATGAACATGTTTCTGGTCGTCAGGGAAAAAAGGTTAGAGAGACTACGTGGAAAACCTACAGAGTAGAAATTTTGCGCTTCCTTGGTTGGTTGAAGAACGAGCAAGAGTGCTCGTTAGACTTGCTGGATATCAGTTGGATGGCAGACCCCGACGAGGTAAGGAAATATGTTACGAACTGGCATTTCAAAGTTCGGGGAAATGGGTATCGGCAAGCCATCAGCATTTGTGATGCTGGATTGTTCGTTGCTAAGTATTTTGATGGACCCCAATCACAACTTCCATATTTTGCAGATTGTCCCTCAATAATTGGCATTCGAAAACTGAAAGCTGAACTTGCCCCTCATGTTAAGGACGATCGACGTACAACTTCTCCGGAGGCATTTGATGAGAAACTGCTAGAGATGGAAGAGTGCTGGAAGTGTGTTGAGTATTTACGCCAGTGTTGTGCTGAACGTGATTATTATGGTGCAAAACGTGCACAATCAGCAGTTATCGATTCTTGGCAGGATTACCTAATTATTGCCATTCTCACCTACACGCCTGTCCGCCAGCTCGAGATTCGAAACTTCAAGCTGGGCGGAAACCTAAAGCGGAGATCGAACGAATGGTGGGTGAGCCTGAAACTTGAGGAGCACAAAAATGGTTCTAAAACCCGAAAAGCCAGAGAATACCCCCTTTTTTCTGGCTCAATGAAGGAGCAGCTGACGCAGGACCTCGATTACTATGTTGAACACATCCGCTCTAGGGAGGGGGTCAAGCATCAATACTTATTTTTTACACGAGGGGGTAATTGCTTTCCAGAAAAGCGTGGCGAGCCAATCCTGAATGAATGTGTATTGTCGATTGCCATTCCCGTTCTGATGTATCGGGTGACTGCTCTCATATTTGAGAATAAAGAGCCAAAACGTCCAAGTCCTCACGACTTTCGTCGTATATTTTGTACCTGGCTTTATACCTACGGAACTCCTGATGCACAAAAGATCTACGCAGAATTGATGGGGCATTCAGTCGAAGAAGCTCGACGAACCTACGCTTTAGTACAGAGTAGTCACATTACAATGCAGGCTGACGAGGCGTTTGATGCAGTACTAGCTCGGCAGGAGCGGGTGAAGGCAAAATTCGGTTAGTACTTCTCTGTATTTCTCCAGGACACCAAGAAATATTCTTGGTGTTTTTTATTTGAATTGTTTGAATTTTGAAGACTTAATCCTCTAATAAACTTGTGCTTCAATGGTTATCATGTTTTTGAATTTTGATGGGCAGAAGTAAATTAAAAAGATCAGTTTATCAGCTATTTAACTATCGAATTATAGTACTACTATAAGGTAAGAATCGACATCAGAAAGCACGAAATTAAGAAATTTAAATATCAATCTATGCTTATTTTAACGCTATTCAGATATAACATCATGCTTGAATTCTTTTACTCAGAAAAACAATAGAGAAGCCACTTCTCAGTATCCTACTGCTCTAGGATGTCTAGGATTTCATAAATCGATGTAGACCTAGATCCCTTGCTCTATAGTAATTGTATCCATTTAGAGTAGAAGTAATTAAATGTTTTAGATACTAAGAACCTCCCATTATCAATATCTAAAACTCATGTTTTCATACTAGTCGCACTACCAAATCCGCTATTTGCGGATTCCTAAACTTGTGATTGGATCTCACCGTAGTGCGGCTAGGTGGATATGACTATTTCTACTTTCTTGAGAGAAGTTTCCTTTGGTCAATTAGCTGTTATTGCTGTCTTAAAAAGCTTTAGTTTGTAAATAATTGAAATTATGAAATTAGTCATGGGTAATCACAGTTTCTGTAATAGTTCTATCGTGATTAAATAACTTTTCAATTCAAAAGAAGAAGAAAGCCCTGTCACAATGACAAGGCTTTTCTTTTCTCAATTCTTAAATGGAGATTGGTTTTTTAGGCTCCCTGGCTCAGTCGGCACCAGCTTTGAAGCAAGCTGGGACGAATCCGATCGCTATTACTCCAAAGTAGGTGTACCTCCGCCAGTCGTCGGCAGCATCGCTCGGAAGGCTCGCGCTGGCTCGACCCTGATGAAAACCAGTGCTCGATCGTGCTGCGTGAGGCACCCGTCAAAGTTGCTAACTCAGTGTATGAAACTTCCCACAATTGGGTGAAAGCCATGGGTGGCAAAGGTGGGGGGCAGTGCTTATAGAGGTGAAATAGCTCCCACTGCCGCGTCGATGGGTAGCTTTTCATTGCGTATCCTCTGGGCGATCGCTTGGGCGATCGCTTGCCCTAGCATCAACTAGCTCTAAATCGTCTTCAAAACCCCAATCGCTGGTAATCCCATCCGCAAAAGAAGGACTTGATTCGTCCAGAGCGATCGCATAGTGAAAACCCAGTGCCTTCACACTCCCCTCACTACCAAAAACAACTCCTACCACCCGCCCAAAGTCGCTCGTGGGAACGCAAGCCCAACGAACTGCTTGCCCTAACTGAAATTTAGGTGCTGGAAGTGGCTGGGGTATTTGCTCCGGCATCGTGACGGGGGGAATTGATAGCTGTTTCTCCATAATCTTTGCCTCGGAGTTAAGGATTTACCCAAAACTTTCTCTGTGAAAGTCGTGATCATAAATTAGCATAAGTTTATGCTTAAAAGCATAAATAACCATAAATTCTCTGATCTATCTGATCAAACACTAAACTGTATGGCAGACAAGATCGAGGAAGAACAGTTGGTCAAGCGGATAACGGTCACATTAGATGACGACACGCACCGCATCTTGCAGCAATGGGCAGACGACGAAGCCAGGTCTGTCCCGAATCTGCTTGCTTGGCTAGCCTTAAAAGCTGCCAAAGAGCATGATCAGGGAAAGACCGATAAGGATAAGAAGGAGGATGCCTAGAGTCGAGATGAAACGGTTAGTCTTTCTGATCAACCGTTTGCAGTTTGATCAAAAATGATCTCCTAATCTGATCTTGTTTGATCTTAAATGACCCTACCCATGGAGGTTGATAGACCTAAAATAGGTGCATGCCACTAGAGATTGAGTAGTTCACAAATACTACAAAATGCGTTAACGTATCGTATCCCTATCGGATAGGTTAAATAACGCTCAATGGAGGAAATAAAAGGTGTTGATTGGATTAAGGAGGGTGCCTCAAAACGTTTGAACCCCCAACTGTTGGTACCAGTCAGGGGTCGCACGAAGTATTCATATTGAAGTCACCGATTAGGAGTACACAAGGCGGTGAGGCAAGCCTAGGAAACTTTCTTCCGCAATGTGTTGTTCGGTATGTAGCCTGGATAGCCCGACAAGGGAATCCACCCCCTACATGACGACACTTCGTCATGCAAACAAATTCTAACATCTTGGGATCAACTTGCAAGTCCCGAGAAAAGTTTTTATGTAGTTTTTTGCAAAAGCGACGACTTCTTTGGTGACTTTCATGCCTTGCAACACGCGAAAGTCATTTATTAGGAGTTTGTTCATGACCAGTTCAGTTGGGTCTCTGCCCGAGCCAGGAGGTGCTGCATGATTGCACCTGCCTATAAACCAGTTCCTCAACGTTTTGAATTTGTTCGGGAATGGGATGATCGATTTCTTGCCCTATTCCCTCACCGAGGTGATTACCTCTGGGCAGAGCACCCAGAACCAAAGAAAAGACCAGAGTGGAAGACAGAAAGCACCCACCTGCTCACCGATCGCATGATCCAGAAAGGCGAGTATCTGTATGGTGTTCGCTTCGGCAGTATTACGCAGTACCTCATGGCTGACGTTGACGCTCGCAGTGCTTACCACCCTAACAAGGATCCATTAGCGATCGCCCGACTCTTGGAGGCACTTGAACCATTAGGGTTAGTCGAGTGCATTATTGTCAAAAGTTCCGATAGCGGTGGGTTGCACCTGTACTTCCCGTTTGAAGAAGCTGTTTTGTCATGGGCGATCGCCTTGGTAGCCAAATCCTTGCTGGAAGCAAAGGGCTTTAAACTACGAGGCGGACAGCTTGAAATCTTCCCCAACCCAAAACCTGCAACTGAGTCGCCCATTAACTATAACGGGCACCGTCTACCTCTCCAGCAGGGATCTTATCTGCTGAACAAAGACTGGGAGCCAATTTTCTCCTCCCATCACGCCTTTGTTCAACAATGGGAGTTTGCTGCACGCCGGAACCAGGTGTCTGCTAGTGAGGTAGAGCGACTTGCCAAATCGGTGCAGCGCAAGAGCTATGGGAAGAGAATCAGAACCCGTGGGCGCAAGTATTTGACTGATTTGAACAACGATATTGAGCCTGGCTGGACAAGCTCAGGACAAACCCAATTTTTGCTTGGGAAGATCGCAAATCGGGAACGGGTGTTTTACCACGCTTTGTTTGGAGGTGAGCCTTTAGAAGGGCAAGCCTTGGCTGACCAAATTGCTGAAGTCGCTCAATCTCTCCCTGGGTATCTGGACTTCTGTAGGCACCAGCACGAGATCCATAAGAAGGCAGCAGAGTGGGCACGAGCGGCAGAAGTTCGCTACTACCCATACCCTTCTACCAGCAAGAAACTGATGCAGCAGCCCTTAGAAGAACATTCAGGTGACAGCAAACCATCCTGGAACGAACAACAGTCTCAGGCAGCCAAAGACCGAATTAGACGTGCGATCGCTGATCAACTGGAAAAAGGTACACTGCCAGCCCAAAAAACAGAGCGTCAGAGGGTACTCAGAACCTATGGGGTTGGTAACGTCACTTTAGTCAAATATCGCGACTTGTGGGATCCCGAATACCTGAAACCCTTGCTGGATGAGGAATACCACCCTCTTGAAGAAAGTCTGGGCAATTTCGAAAGCCTGAAACCCTTGCTGGATGAGGAATACCACCCTACTAATACCAATAAGCTTATCTCCGATCCTGCTTCTGCACCCTCAGTGCAGGAAGCAGGTGGAGTCTTTGATCTGGCTGTTGGGGGGTCTGGGGGGTTTTCCACAGGTGAACCTGATAGAGAGGATTTTCCCTCTCCTTTGGATACCTCTCACACCGGTGAGGCTGAAGTCTCTTTGACTGGACCTGCGTTGGTTCGGCAGATTTTGGCTCAGATTGCTACTAAGAGCCAGCAGTCTAAGCAAACTCGTTCCAATGATCTGCCTCCTCCTGATGAGCATTATTTCCGTTCAAAGAGCAAACAACTGGAATTGCTGGGTGAGGCGCTATCATCGAGTTCCTCCCCAAATGCAAGTTCACCACCTAATGTTCTACTAAATGGTTCTACTGAGTCGGAGCACGATTCAGTAGATTCTGAAAACGTTTCTGCAGTAGCTGCCAATTCTAATCCAGAGGATGTTGGGGATGTGATCGCTCAGGTTCAAGTGCAGTTTCAACGCCTTGGCTGGACTCCTGCACAGGCGAAAAGTTGGATCGCAGAACAGTTTGGAGGAAGAAGCCGGTGGCAATTAGCTGACGCAGAACTGGTTGATCTGCTGAGGAAGCTTCGAGACTGTGCATCCTTGGAAAAACCAGTAGCCGGAGATTATAGTTGACTCGTAGCGTTACTCACCTCAGAAAATTTCTGTATTGATAGCGCAACTCAACTTGAAAGGGGACTGAAATGACTTTTGCTGAATCTCGTACTGATACTGTTCCAGTTCAGCTTCCCAATGGAGCGATCGTCAAAGTTGAGGTGTCAAAAACTGGGCGGGAGGATGTCAGTTTTGATCCAAAGCAATTTCAGCCAGTGGCAGATGCGATCGAGGGTGTAGTGCAGATGATTGCAACACCAATCCAAAAAGTAAGACCTAAAAAGGCGACGGTGAAATTTGGCATGGAATTGGCGATCGAGTCTGGGCAACTGACGGCAATTATTGTCAAAGGTTCTGGCAAGGCTAATCTAGAAATCACATTGGAATGGGAAGCCCAGCCTAAGATTGAATCATGAGCCAGCTAGAAGATCTGCTACAACAATGCACAGTGAAGCTGACCCTTCCTGGTCGTTTGGGTTGGGGAACAGGTTTCTTTGTGGCTCCCGGATGGATTCTCACTTGTGCTCACGTGGTTCAAGGAGCAAGAGATGAGCCTGTTCAGGTGCGTTGGCAGAAACAGGAGAACTGGGCGCAAGCGACAGTGGAGCGATTGCTAGCTGACCCTTTTGATTTAGCCTTACTGAAAGTAACAGGTTCTACTGAGGCAAATCCACCGTGCGTGTATTTTGATGAGGAAATTCGCTCCCGCGATCCACTGTATTTATTTGGATACCCTGACCAGGACTTTTCCAACGGCTGCCCAGTAACATTCAACTGCGAGGGGCTAACGGGGGATGAATCAGCACTAATTAAGTTTGCTTTAGGGCAGGTGCGCCCTGGGATGAGTGGATCGCCGTTGCTGAATCAGCGGACGGGAAAGGTGTGTGGAATGGTGAAATTTACGCGCGATCGCTCCTTTGATCTGGGTGGTGGTGCCATTCCGACCCACGTGATTTTGGAACAGTTTCCTCAATTGCGAAAGCTTCAGCGGGAGTTTCATGGGAGCGATCGGCGTTGGAGTGTACTAACTTCAACAGGACAGGCAGAAATCAATTTTCGCCCCTACCTGGAAGCTGTCATCAATCACTATTCTCAACAACGTCATCTGTACACCCCTACCAATGCCCTGTTACCTTTGGAAGCTAGGTCGGTAGAACGACCAGGACAAGATGGTAAGCAAGAACAGCAATCAGAGAAAAAAGTTGAGCAGTTTCCAGTGCTGGAGGGATTGCGGAAGTATGCTTTAGGCACGCAGCGAGAGCATGTGTTGTTGGCAGGACGACCGGGATCAGGGAAATCGACTACATTGCGACAGTTAGCAGTGTCCCTGGCAGAGGAAGGGCAAGTTCCGGTGTTGGTGCAGTTGAAGGGTGATCGCCCCGTTCCTGACCTGATCCAGGCAGAATTTCGCCGGATGAAACAGCGAGTGACTCTTGAACAGATTGATGAGTGGTTACTGGCAGAGCGTCTGGTATTGCTGTTGGATGGGGTAAATGAAATTCCCAATGATTCACTGCGGCGATCACTTGCCCAGTTTCGGGAAGAGAACCCAACTGTACCCATGATCTTCACCACACGAGATTTGAGTCTGAGAGGCGACTTGGGTATTGGCAAGCGGCTGGAGATGAAGCCCTTGTTAGAGCGACAAATGCGGGAGTTTGTGGGCAAGTATTTGCCGGAGCAGGGCAATCACCTGTTGGTGCAGTTGCGCGATCGCCTGCGAGAAATTGCCGAAACACCACTACTGTTGAAAATGCTCTGTGATGTGTTTCAACAAATAGGCGAAGTGCCGCAAAGTAAGGGCGAATTGTTTCGGCGATTTGATGCCGAGTACGAGCGGTTTAAGGGGTTGCCTGCGGTGTCTGAGGATTTTAGGCGGTTTAAGGCAGAGTTGTTGCAGCATTTAGCCTGGTTGATGATGCAGGGAGATGAACAGCGCCCCACTGAATTTGTTTTGACGCTGGCCCGTACCCAAGCCGAAAAACGTATTGAGCAATGGCTGAACCAGCGGGTCAGTGATCCAGGGACTAAAGCTAAAGAATGGTTGGAGGATTTGCTGGAGCATCATTTATTACAAGTGGCGACAGACTCCCGACAAATTGAATTCCATCACCAGTTGTTTCAGGAATACTACGCCGCAGAATATTTACGGCAACAACTCCCTGATTTGCTTAAAGATGAAAATCGCTTTAAACGAGACTACCTTAACTACCTGAAGTGGACAGAGCCAATGGCATTGATGTTAGCTTTGGTAGACAGCAAAGAACAGGCGGAGCAATTGGTGAAACTGGCGTTGGCTGTGGATTTGATTTTGGGGGCAAGGCTGGCAGGTGAAGTGAAGTCAGAGTTTCAGTCGCAAACCGTCAAGTTTGTGGAGGAGTTGGACGTACCGAATTGGTTAAAGGTTCAACTTTTGGGGGAGACGCGATCGGATTATGCCATTCCGATTTTGCTGAAATTGATGGAAGATTCTGACTCTGATGTGCGTAGGAGAGCAGCAGGGGCGTTAGCCAAGATTGGCAGTGAAGTAGCGATACCGGGCTTGCTGAGACTAGTGGAAGATGCTGACTCTGATATGCGTTGGAGGGTAGCAGGGGTGTTAGGCGAGATTGGCAGTGAAGCGGCGATACCGGGCTTGCTGAGACTAGTGGAAGATGCTGATTCTGATGTGCGTCGGAGCGCAGTAGATGCGTTAGGTCAGATTGGCAGTGAAGTGGCGATACCGGGTTTACTTAAACTGTTGGAAGATTCTGACTCTGATGTGTGTGGGAGCGCAGTAGATGCGTTAGGCAAGATTGGCAGTGAAGTGGCAATTGCGGTCTTGCTTAAACTGTTGGAAGATACTGACCATAAGTTGCGTTGGAGCGCAGCAAATGCGTTAGGTCAGATTGGCGGTGAAGTGGCGATTGCGGTCTTAGTTAAACTGGTAGAAGATGCTGACTCTAATGTGCGTTGGAGCGCAATAGATGCGTTAGGTCAGTTAGGCAAGATTGGTAATGAAGCGGCACTACCGGTTTTACTTAAACTAGTAGAAGATACTGACTCTGATGTGCGTAGAAGAGTAGCAGGGGCGTTAGGCAAGATTGGCAGTGAAGCGTCCATACCGGTCTTGCTTAAATTGGTAGAAGATACTGACTCTAATGTGCGTTGGGGCGCAGTAGATGCGTTATGTCAGATTGGCAATGAAGTGGCAATTGCGGACTTGCTTAAATTGACGGAGAATGCTAACTCTGATGTGCGTAAGAGCGCAGTAGACGCGTTAGGCAGGATTGGCAATGAAATGGCAATTGTGGACTTGCTTAAACTGATGGAAGATACTGACTCTGATGTGCGTTGGAGCGCAGCAGGGGCGTTAGGCAAGATTGGCAATGAAATGGCAATTGTGGACTTGCTTAAACTGATGGAAGATGCTGACTCTGATGTGCGTTGGAGCGCAGTAGAGGCATTAGGCAGGATTGGCAGTGAAGCGGCTATACCGGTCTTGCTGAGATTTTTGGAGGATACTGACTACAACGTGCGTTGGAGCGCAGTAGAGGCGTTAGGTCAGATTAACAGTGAGGCGGCGATTCCAAGCTTGTTGAAACTGGTGGAAGATATTGGCTCTGATATGCGTTGGAAAGCAGTAGAGGCGTTAGGCAAGATTGGCAGTGAAGCGGCTATACCGGTCTTGCTTAAATTGATGGAAGATGCTGACTCTGATGTGCGTTGGAGCGCAGTAGAGGCATTAGGCAGGATTGGCAGTGAAGCGGCTATACCGGTCTTGCTTAAATTGATGGAAGATGCTGACTCTGATGTGCGTTGGAGCGCAGTAGAGGCATTAGGCAAGATTGGCAATGCAGCGACGATACCGGTCTTGCTTAAACTGTTGGAAGATACTGACCATAAGTTACGTTGGAGCGCAGCGGAAGCATTAGATCAGATTGGCAATGCAGCAGCGATACCGAGCTTGCTGAAGCTGTTAGAACATGCTGACTCCAATGCGCGAGATGCGTTAGCCCAGATTGGCAGTGAAGCGGCGATTCCAAGCTTGCTTAAACTGATGGAGGACGCTGACTATGATGTGCGTAAGAGCGCAGCAGAGGCATTAGCCCAGATTGGCGGTGAAGCGGCGATTCCAAGCTTGCTTAAACTGATGGAGGACGCTGACTATGATGTGCGTAAGAGCGCAGCAGAGGCATTAGGCAGGATTGGCAGTGAAGCGTCCATACCGGGTTTGCTGAAATTATTAGAAGACGCTGACTATGATGTGCGTAGGAGCGCAGCGGATGTGTTAGTCCAGATTGGCAGTGAAGCGGCGATTCCAAGCTTGCTGAAACTGGTAGAGCACGCGGATCCTTACGTGCGTGGGAGCGCAGCAGAGGCATTAGGCAAGATTGGCAGTGAAGTGGCGATTCCAAGCTTGCTGAAACTGGTGCAAGACGCTGATTACAACGTGCGTAGGAGAATAGCAGATGCGTTAGCCCAGATTGGCAGTGAAGTAGCGCTACCAGGTTTACTGAAATTGTTGGAAGATGCTGATTACAACGTGCGTAGGATCGCAGCAAATGCATTAGGTAACATTGAGAAAAAACAGGCGGATGTATTTTCTCCCCATCTCACTCATTTGCTCACGCTCATCCCAACCGATTCAGGTAAATATGCCCAGCGCATCATTCTCGCCATCCAAGAAAACTGCAGATACTACGACTACGAAATCTTTCAAACCTATCTAGTCGCGCAGAAGGGCGATTTCCAAATCCACCAAAACAGCCATCCAAACGCCATCACCATCCAAACCCTGAAGAGATTAACCATCATGACTGACAAAGCCCCGACCTTCAATCAGCAACACGCAATCATTGGCGTGAATTATGCCGCTGAAGGCAGCACCATAGAATTTACTCAGCACACTAACACTTCTGAGCAAACCTTTGAGATTTTGCTTACCGATTACCAGCAATTTATTCAGCAACTTCAGCAAAAATACTCCACCCTGACCGACCCAACCACTGTTCCGCAAATTATTGAAGTCGAGGCAAAACTGATCGAAGCCCAGGATCAACAGCGGTGGCAAAACTTCCTTAACCTCAAACGACTTTGGAACGGCAGCAAGAAAGCAGGCATCAAAGTTGGTGAACACTTTGCCGAAAACAATGTCTGGGCAAAAGGCGCGATCGCTTTTCTTGAAGGTGTTAGTGAAGATGGGAAATAACAATCACTGAACTCAGCGGACTCAAAACAATATAAATTGCTGATTATTACTTACCTGAATGAGTTTAGCGAGAACCCAACCACAAAGCTTAAACTATGAAACCACTATCAAATATTCTTGGCAGAGCCGCGAAGTAAGCCTATCAATTACAGGTGCTGAAGCTCAAGCAGGATAGCAGCATAGTCTTCATTGAGTAAGTCAGTTTCTGTCTTACCCGATACGTCCTGAATAAAGGTTGCTACTCTTTCGGGTTTCCATTTCAGACGTTTTGTATGGTGCGCGATGACTTGATCGACCAGTTGGTGAGGAATGGGA
Organism: Oscillatoria sp. FACHB-1407; assembly: GCF_014697545.1. GTDB lineage: Bacteria > Cyanobacteriota > Cyanobacteriia > Elainellales > Elainellaceae > FACHB-1407. The sequence continues at coordinate 31,646 of NZ_JACJSA010000029.1, forward strand.
TGATCAGCCATCACGTCTTTAAGGGGAGTTGGCTCTTCTAAAAAGGTCGTTAGGACTGGGCGAAGATACCAATCCGCCTGGATCTCGTCAAAGGATGGGGGTGGTGCTGTGAAGTAAAGTGCGTCTAGCTCGTCATCAACCTCCAGCCAACCAATCATCCTTGCAAGGAACAGCCACTCTTCCTCATCAGCTTCGATCTCTCTGATGCGCTCCGGCTCGATTTCAGCTAAGGGATTGTAGACACCGGCATACCAGGCTAAAGCTTGTTTTTCACAATTAACTTTCCAGTCTTCCTCTGGAGAAAAACGGGAGCCTGCTTCTACATCACACTGGCGCACCTTAGATGCTTGGGATGCTGGAATCTTTTTGGTACGGCGCTTAGGCTTTGTAGCTCCAAATCCTCTTGACATGGTTTTTTCCAAGAACTGCCGACTATCAAGTGATGCCACTATCCGCCAGTAGCAATCTCTTTTTGTTATTATCTCTACCCCTATCATGGCATGTCTCTTGTAGATGTCATTCGTTCCCCAAATTTTAGGCTTGACAAGTCGGTTTTATTGGAAACGCCTACCCTTGCCCTGCCAGAATCCCCTAAACTTTTGGATATAGATGTGGAACCTGCTAGTGGTAAAAGTTATCGCACTGTTTAATCAAGCGGGAGGGGTTGCCAAGACCAGTTTGACGATGAATGTGGGCTATCAGTTAGCTCAGAGAAATCGTCGAGTGCTGCTGGCCGACATGGACCCTCAAGCCTCCTTGACTACTTTTATGGGGTTGGACGTATACAACCTATCTCGCACTATTTATAATGCTGTGGTTTTGAGCGAAGCGATGCCAATCCATAAGGGCATACACGGAATGGATCTGGCTCCAGCTAATTTGAGGCTTAGTGCAGCCGAATTGGAATTAGTTGTGGCAGATATGCGCGATCTTCGCTTAAAGGAAGCTCTAGCTCCATTTCTAGATTCCTACGATTTCATCCTGATCGACTGCCCCCCTAGCCTTGGTATTCTCAGCTACCTGAGCCTTGTTGCCGCTACTCATACATTGATTCCTATTCAAACGCACTACAAAGCATTGGTTGGAACCGATCTATTGCTGGATACAATTTCTCGTGTGCGTGCTCGTGCTAACAAATCCTTGAAGATCGCTGGGATCGTTCCTACAATGCATGAGGCACAAACAGTTCAAGCTAAGATGAGCCTCCAAACAATCGACGATCAGCTATCTCAAGTGGGTAGGATCTATCCTCCGATTCCTCGCTCGATTGCGTTTGCTGACGCATCCCAGGAACACCTTCCACTTGCCCTTTTTGCACCGAAGCATCCTGCGATCGCAATTCTAGATACTATTGCCCAAGGTTTAGAGGAATTGTAATGGCGACGAGAAAGCGAACAGCACAACCTTACCAGATGCGAAACGTAGGTGGCTTGCTAGAGGAACTGGGCGATGAACCTTCTACTGAGATGCCTGTTGATAAAATTCGCCTACCTAAGGATCAGCCTCGCAAGTACTTTGACCCCGCCAAGATGCGTGAACTGGTGGAGTCAGTCCGTGAGTATGGCATTCTTGAGCCTCTGCTGGTGCGCCCGTTAGCAGATGGAGAATACGAGCTTGTTGCTGGGGAGAGACGATACAGAGCCGCAAAAGAGGTGGGGCTGGATACAATTCCCATCGTCAGCCGAGATCTCAATGACCAGGATGCCATCCGCATTGCTCTTGTAGAAAATCTTCAACGGGAAGACCTTAACCCTGTGGAAGAAACAGAGGCTATTCTAAATCTCCTCACTGTCGAGTTGAACCTCAGCAAGGAGGACGTAACTTCTCTACTGAACCAGGTTGCTAATGCGAAAAAACGAGGGCAGGAGTTGACGGGAAACGTTTCACGTCAAATTGAGCAAGTTGGTGAAGTGCTCTCTAGCATTGCTGATATAACGCCTGAAACCTTTCGTACAACTCGCCTTCCGCTGTTAAACCTGCCTCCTGACATTCTCGATTCCCTTCGGCAAGGGCAGATCGAGTATACGAAAGCGAAGGCGATCGCCAAAATTAAAAATCCTGAACAGCGGAAGGCACTCTTAAAGCGGGCAATTGATGAAGGACTTTCTCTTACACAGATTCGGGCTGAGATTACTGCAGCAGGACAACCCAATGACAGCAATCAGCCTCCTACCTTAAGAGATGACTTCGACAGAATATATGGAAAGTTGAAGAAGTCTGATGTTTGGAATGACAGCAAAAAACAAAATCGTCTCAAAAAGCTGATGACGGAAATTGAATCCTTGCTAGAAGGAAAATAGTTAACTATAAGAGCAATATTTATCTTCCCCTTCATCCTCGTGACCGATTCCCTCTTCCCTGACATTGCCCGTTACAATGCTTTCTTCGATGCGCTTAAGACGCGCATTCGGACAGCGCAGCTTCGAGCATCCCTGGCAGTTAACCAGGAACTGATGTTTCTCTACTGGCACATTGGTCGAGAAATCCTCAAGCGCCAGCAAGAAGAGGGGTGGGGAAGCAAGGTCGTCAGTAGACTAGCGGAAGACCTGAAACGGGAATTCCCTGATATGAAGGGTTTCTCGCGGACAAATCTACTCTACATGCGAGCTTTTGCAGAGGCTTACCCAGACGAGGCAATTGTCCAGCGCAGCGCAGGACAAATTCCGTGGCGACACAATCAGGTGTTGCTGGACAAGCTGAAAACGTTAGAAGAACGCCTCTGGTATGCCCAGAAATCGCTGGAGGGTGGGTGGAGCCGGGACATTCTGGTGATGCAAATCGAAACTGGATTGTATGATCGCCAGGGCGGTGCTATTACGAATTTTGAACGTACCCTACCCAAACCCCAGTCAGACCTGGCGCAGCAGATCGTTAAAGACCCCTATGCGCTGGACTTTTTGACGTTAAGTGATGAGGCACAAGAGAGGGATCTGGAGCGGGGACTGGTATCGCATATCCGTGATTTTCTGATGGAATTGGGCACAGGCTTTGCGTTTGTGGGCAGCCAGTACCCACTGGAAGTTAGCGGCAAGGAATACAGGCTTGACTTGTTGTTTTATCACATTCCCCTACACCGCTATGTGGTAATTGACCTAAAAATGGGGGAATTTGAACCGCAGCACTCTGGGCAAATGAGTTTTTATGTCGCGGCGGTGGATAACATTCTGCGGACGGAGCGAGATGACCCCACAATCGGCATTATTCTCTGCAAGTCAAAGGACCGCACCACTGTCGAATACGCGCTTCAGGGTAGTAATCAACCGATTAGCGTTTCTTCTTATCAGTTCCAGTCTAAATTGCCGCCAGCACTGGAAAAGAGCCTTCCAACCGCAGAACAATTGGAGATTGCGTTGAACACTGCGATCGCCCAAATCGAAGCGTCTCCAGAAGAAGAGTGAACTACTTAGGTGAAGAGAGGGTATTCCTATGGAGACGACTCAAGACACGAACAGTGGAACGTCTCGAAAATCGCTGAACTCGCGCTTCACTCTGTCGAACTCGCGTTAACGCCAACTTCCGGCAGTACCCGACACTTGACCCAACTTCAGTTTTGGGAGTAGTGGCTTACAGGGATTCAGTACAGTTTACTGGGCGTACCATGCAATTCAATGGCGTAGTCTGGAGTGAGGCGATCGCTCCTATCCTATATCCCTCGCTCGATGCACTGGTGCAGCCTCGCATTGAACCAAACCAGAAGGGGTGGATCGCAAACTGCTTTGTTGATGGTTAGCCTCCTGATTTTTCATTTGTCAAAAAATCCACTAACTCTTTGAAGTTCAAAAATGACTCAACCTCGCCGATAGCAACGTGTTATGACGAGCAAGGGGTTCTTTACGCTAATTTTCAGCGTCTGCCATGTGAAGAAAACAAGCCTCTATACCTAGTTCAACAATCCCAAATTAATCAATCTCTCCCTGATTCTTTCCTCAACTTTGGGTTCACTCGTCTGCCTGTTGCTGGAGAACTACTCTAGGTAGACCAAGTCCTATGGCGTCTTGAGCATGTTGTTCGCTACCCAGCCAATGTACCTGTAGATCCAGATGATTTCTTTCCCGATATGCCATTGGCGGTGGGATCTATGTAAATTAGCTTCTATGGGGTGATAGCAGATCTTGGAGGATAGAGGAGGTAGTGCTGGTTGACTGACAAAACTCCAGAAGCCCTTCCTCTCTTAGAACGAAAGAGGGCTTTGAGAGCACTGATAAGCCTTTTGCTCTCCTTCTTTGTGATAGAAGGGGCTGGGGAATGAGGGGTAAAAGTTTTGTCAGCCAACCATATCGATAGTCACTTTGTAATCGATTTCAGGTTACTAAGCTGTCAACAACTCCTTATGTTGGGACTGTTTGCAATTGTTCAGCTTTTGAGTGCATCGAGTGTTTAGGAGGCTTAACGAGATTACAACCTTTCAGCCCGTTAAGGTTTCATTAATTCTCCCCCAACTACCAGACGCCTCTCTACTTCCTTTGTTCTATGTCCACAGAGTAAGAGTTGTTGATAATTTTTCATAGAAGTGAATTCTATGAGAGCTAAGCCTTCAAAGGACTGCTATAAAATGCTTTGCTCAGACTCAATTACGGGGATAGTGACTATAATAGTATTTTTGTATTCTACCAATCGGCGGATTCTGGTTAAAACTTAAAAAAGCTATGACTGGAAAACAGCGACAATCTGAGTCAGTAGCCTTTTGCCCGTCTGACTTCATGAGGGCGCGGCGACCCCATCTCTTTTCTGATACACAGGTAGTCGGAGAACCGCTTTTAGGACGAAGTTTCCTTGAATATCATTTGGAAAAGTTGACTAGTCGTAGTCAAGAAAAGGATTTTGAGCATTTCTGCCGACGATTGGCAGAAAAAGAGCTTTGCCCTAATCTTTTACCTCAAACGGGACCCACTGGAGGAGGAGATAGCAAAGTAGATTCTGAAACTTATCCTGTATCTGATGCTGTTTCGCTTCTTTGGTATGAAGGGATTGGACGTGAAGCTGCTTCAGATCGTTGGGCTTTTGCTATTAGTGCTAAGCGAGAATGGCGTTCAAAAGTTCGCTCTGATGTGCAAGGAATTGTAGAAACGCAGCGTGGTTATGCCTTAATTTATTTTATTAGTAGTCAGTTCATCAAGGACAAAGATCGATCTGCTATTGAGGATGAACTGTTCAAAAAATACAATGTGATCGTACGAGTTCTGGACAGAACTTGGATACTCGATAAGGTGTTTCAGAACAAGCGTGAACATCTAGCTATAGAAACTCTCAGAATTAGTTCAACACTGACTCCATCTGTTAAGAAGGGGGCTTTAGATGTAGTTCGTGAATCTGAGTTGAGTGAGTTAGAGGTGCACATACAAGATCCTACTCGCTATCAAGGAATTGAGTATCAACTTGTTGAGGACTGTATTGAGGCTGCTAGGTTATCACGTGAACTGGAATTACCACGTATAGAGGTTGAAGGACGCTTTGCACGGGCTGAACGTGTAGCTGAACAGTATGGAACGCATCAGCAGAAGCTTCAATGTGCTTACGATAAAGCGTGGACTTCTTTCTGGTGGCATGATGACTTTAGTGCTTTTAATTGCATTTACGATAATGTTGAACGTTTAGCTGTTGGGAGTAGTCAAGTTACAGATATCGAACTCTTGGCTAACTTGTGGCAGTTATTGTGGGCTACTGTGAAACGTTCGCAACTTAATGTTTTGGATGCAAAGCTAGATACACGAACTAAAACTTTGCGTACTGAACTACAAAGACTTCAATCTGAACTAGATAGACCGAGTACTGTTTTACAGTCACGGTCTATTGGTTTATTAATGGATCTTAACCAGTGCAATGATAAACCTTTTGAATTAAAGAGGATACTTGGTGAGTTCTGTAAAGTATTTGAAGAGTGTAGAGGTTTAGTTAACTTTCCTGTAACCTCTCTTGTCGAAATTCTCATGGAGCTAGGAGAGTATTTTTCTGATGATCCTAACTTTGATGAGCTTTTTGAGTCTGTGCTTTTGCTCTCTCAGGAACGGGAGAGCAGAGCAGCTTCTGGTCGTATGCTTTTGACACGAGGAAAACAAAAGCTTTTTAGAGGTAAACATTACGAAGCAATTTCTCTTCTTGGTCGAGCGCAACATGACTTAGCTATGCACGAGTGCCGTGGTGAATTGATTGCTGCTCTGGCGCTATGTGCAACTGCCTATGAATCAGTAGGTTTACTATGGGCTGCACGAGCCAATATGCTTTTAGCAGCATCTCAGGCTTTTAGCGAGTATTGGGAAAACGGTACAGTTACTATCCAAGCTTTTGCTTGCTTGCAGCGTTTGGTTTGGATTGAACTACAACTAGGACAAGTTCCACTTGCTCTTACTTGGATTGAAAATGCTACGGTCATTGCAAAAGTTTTAGACTTTGATGAGGAAGCTCAAGAAAAATATCTTAAAGAGAGGGAAAATCAAGACCAAGTTCTTGGAATTCTTCTTCTCAAAACTCCTTTCAAAGATTTGCATTACTTAAGCTGTCTCCCAGCAAAGCTTGAAAATCTTGGTCTTGAGCATTCACTTATAGCGTCATTATATGCACTAGGTTATGAAGACACCCTTCGTTCAGATGGTTGGCTTCCTCATGAAGAGGATGAATCGTGTGTTCGTGGTCTTTTTGATGCATGGATGTCACAACCAGCGAATCATGATTTGCCAGAATTTCCAGAGTTCTTAATAGAAGATGAGGCTACTCTTTGCTCCCAGGTATTAGGCTGCAATGTAGTTGCTGAAGTGCCGAACAATAATAGATCTTTATTTATTGGCGAATCAATTCTTGCTGCTTTTGAAGCTTTTCTTGCAACAAGTCTTGATTCTAGTTTGTTTCCTCACCAATCGAATATAAGGCTTCGGATAATCCCTTCAGCTTCAATTGTTGATGCTATTGATTTTTCTATTCATGAAGGAAGGTCAGAATATCTTGAGACTTTGATAGAGGTACGGCATTCTGTACATGAGTCTTATGCTGTGAATTTGAGTTCTGAAAAATTAAGTGCAAAGCTGTTTTCATTGGTTGTTGAATTGGTTTGTCGTATAGCTTTTATCTCGGAGCCAGAGCAGTATTTTGATAGGCTTATGCGAGAGGAGGATGCCTTTTCGCGTGCGTTTGATTTTACTAATGTTGCTATAGCAATCTGGAATATTTTAGGGGTGTCTCCAAAAGTTAGACTTTTAGATTGGCAGCCAGGTAATACAGAAATGAATTTTCCGCTTCGTCGGACAAGTATCTGGAATGGTGAGGCAATTCATTCTGTTTCTATTGATCAAGAGACTTTGGTAGCACCTAAGTCAGGTAAAGGTGAAGTTCCTTCAGAGATTAGAGGTGTTGATCATCTTAAACATCGTGATCGTAAAGTTTATTCACTTCTTGATATTGCTCTCTGGAATAAAGCTAATTGGAAGGGAACTGGCTTTGGTTTCATTCCAAATAATCAGAATCTTCCACTGTTAAACCTTGCACTTCTATTTCGTAACGAAAGCGCCTGTAAGCAAATATTTTCTCAGTGGAGGCAGGAGATGGGAGATGAAGATATAGAAGAAAAGATTAGAATATCTATTATTACTGGAATTGATGTTGACAATCCGGCATTCTATCGTGTAGTTATTGGGATAAATCCTGATTGTATAAAAGCATCTAATAACTCTCAATTTATAACGACATCTCGTATTAATACGATGGAACCGAGGGATTCAAAGAATCTTGATCAGTTCGTCAGGTTTTTTAAGGAGTTAGGGTTCTATATCCTTGTTCCAGGTTATCTTTCTGAAGATTCTTCTACTGCTGAGTTTTTTTGGAAATTGGGAGTTTTGAAGCGTCAGCTTTTTATTCGCCCTGCTTGGCAGATAGGAGAGCATGATTTTGATTTGTGTGGCATTCAGCTTGATGACAAGATAATCATTCCTAAAGATATTAGTGACCCACCTATCATGGGCGCTTTGAATCAAATTAGAAGAATGAGATCTCAGCGATCTTGAAAAGGACAACGATGATATGTATCAATCTACTGATTCACAAGCAATCAAAGAGAGCATAAAACTTGCACGGCAACTACTCAGTCGGTGTGCAGAGAAGTCTAATTCTTTTGAATCTGATATCGTTACTGCGCTTCACTTACCCTGTGCCTCAGATTATAGTTCAATTATCGATTGCTTCTATTTACTTGAAGACACTGAGTTAGCAAAAGATTATATAAGGCGAAATGGTCTAGGTTCTTTTGAAGATCAAAAAGACTTTGGGCTTGTTTACTTGAAATTTTATGGATTAATGAATGCTTGCTATCTTCAGCAGCAAGCAATTATTGTTTGTACTGAAAAACTTCAGTTAGCGATCGATCTGACAAACATTAAATCAAGCCAAATTATTCAGTATCGAAATGACTTTGCTGCACACAGCCCCAATAGAGGGAGAGGAGGGGCAACTCACTCATACATTCTCGATAGGTTTGGTTTGTTGGAGGGGCGTGTAGCTGGGTACACTGCCAACTCGCCTTCTGGGTTAGTCTTTCGGGATGTAACTTTGGTTGATTTACTCTCCGAGTGGGATACAGCATTGCAGCCTGTACTAAGCTCTATCTGCACTTATATCGCTACTTCGGCTCAAAATATTCTTAATGAAGAGATATAGAGTATCTCTGAAAAGGAAGACAGACATCTTGCTACGTTATACTACAAGGAGTAGTATGTTTATTGGATAACCCTCCTTGTGTTTACACATTTTGAGCAACTACCTAGGCGTGCTTCAGAGTTAACAAAGTGTTTCTATTGTGAAACTTTGCTTCCTGCAACAGCAAAAGAACATATCTTCAACTCGTCCTGGGGTGGTTCACACAAAACGGGGAACTTGATTTGTGACGAGTGTAACAGTAGCTTTTCGCAGCAGACAGATGTGGCTTTTGCAGTTTATGTAAAAGCTGTTATGAATTCGTGGGTATTTAAAGGAGAGCGTCATAAGGAAGTACCTAAGATCTTCCTAGACAATGAATATTTCTTAGACCAAGGGGCTAAGTTAGTGCTAAAGCAACCCCTTGTTGAAGACGAGATTTTGGCTGATGGAACAATACAATCAAATTTAACTTTTAATTCTAGAGGGCAAGCTACTCGTTGGATAGAAGGAGATGGCATGGCTAATTGGCTAGGCAGATCTCCTTCTGTTGAAGAGCAAGATAATCTTAAGAGAATTATCAGGCAAGTACAACCAGCTACAACAGATGCACAGCCTCAGCTTACCTCAGTACAGTTGAATTTGCGGGAGCAGTATCGTTCTACGGCGCACACACTCCTCAAGTGTCTTGGCTTTTTCTTACCTGAGTGGGTTCAGGGAGATTTAACTAAGCCAATTCGAGAGTTTGCAAGATATGACCAGGGAGATTGGCGCAGTTTTGCTGTTCAAGCTGAGCAATTATTTTCAATAGCAGAACAAGCAACAGAAATTTTGGGTTTAGGAGTTCATCATAATTCAGTAGAAATTTACTGGAGTTCTTCGACGAAGCTAGTAGTTGGAGTTTTGACCATTCTAAACCGTGTTAAGAGAGCGGTTGTTATAGCCCAAAACTATTCTGGACCAGACCGCATTCTATATGTTGTAGAAAGTACAAATGGTTCTAAGAAGCCACCTGATTCAGTGTTTACTGAATTTGATCAAAATTATTCTCCTTTGCCCTTGCTCGCTGTCCAGTATTTTACTTCTCCTAACACAATCAAGCAGTATTTTCATGCTGAGACTTCAGCTTTGATGGGAATTAGTTATCCCATTGATGCAATCACTGCTCGTTTGGTTCAACAGATTGAGAAGAAAAATAAGGAAAACCTAAAGCTTGATCAAACAAACTTAGAAGAATATCTAAGTTTGTTTCTAGACTTTTTTGTAGATTTAGGGAAAATTACTGGTAATCCCGTAGATACTCAAAAGGTTCGCTCTAGCCTTCTTAGACATGGCTTTGCTGCTATGCCTAATCGACATACTGGAAAGCTTTACACAGATACGGATGTGGAATCCTTGATGGCATTTGTGTTTAAGCGTTCTACGGAGGATTTCCAAAATGAGAGATTTCGGGAGAGCTAACAGCTGCACCAATATAAGAGACACTGATTTTCCCGTTATTTTGAAGACGGGGAATCTGGTGTCATACAAGAATATGTAGCTTCCTTAAAAATTATGCACCCGTTACCATTTTTCTAATATTAGGGAAGCATAAATATGATGTACGTCATATTTTGCCCAAATCCCTTGCAAAAGCCCTACTCAATCAAGCAGCCAGAAGCGGGTCGCTTCATCCGAGATCTGCGTCAATTGACCGGATTGACGCAGGAGCAGTTTGGGCTGCGGGTTGGGGTGTCTTATGAAACTGTAAGCCGATGGGAGAACGGAAGGATGCAGCCTTCCTCTCTAGCGTTCAGGCAGCTTCAGCAGTTAGCCCAGGAGTTTGGAGACACGGGTAAAGCTTTGTTAGAACGGTATACATCTGATCCCCTATCTCCAGGAGCGCCGTCGTATGGTTCGACTTGAGGACTTGGTTCGCGGCGCGACGGTTAAAGGGATTCTGCCGAATCACCATGTTGTCATCGTGGATGTGACCCAGCACAGTGATGATGTGATTGAACTGGTCTATAAGGATGCCAGTGGCAATTTGGGGAATGAACTGGTTTTACGCGATCGCGAACCCGACTTAGAAATTGTCACTACCGGACAGCCCTGGAGCTTTGATGGCGATGGAGCCATGCTGCGGTTGGTGTCAGAAGCTCACCGGATTCGACTGGCACATCTCTTTGATCCACTGCTGGCAGTTCATACCTCACTGGTGGAACCGCTGCCCCACCAGATCACAGCAGTTTATGGGGAAATGATTCCCCGGCAACCCCTACGGTTTTTGCTGGCAGATGACCCCGGAGCCGGAAAGACGATCATGGCAGGGTTGTTGATGCGAGAGTTGCTGATCCGGGGAGACTTACACCGTTGTTTGGTAGTTTGTCCTGGCAGCTTGGCGGCTCAGTGGCAGGATGAACTGTTTCAGAAATTCCACCTGCCATTTGAGATTTTGACGAACGATCGCATTGAAGCGGCTCGTACTGGGAATGCCTTCACCGAAATTCCCCTACTGATCGTGCGTCTGGATAAGCTGAGTCGTAATGATGACTTGCAGGCAAAGCTGGCACAGACCGATTGGGACTTGGTGATCTGCGACGAGGCGCATAAGATGTCAGCCTCGTTTTTTGGGGGTGAAGTCAAGGAGACGAAGCGGTACAAGCTGGGCAAGCTGCTGGGGGATGTCACTCGCCACCTCCTGTTGATGACGGCAACACCCCACAACGGGAAAGAGGAAGACTTTCAACTCTTCATGGCATTGCTGGATAGCGATCGCTTCGAGGGCAGGTTCCGAGGGGGCACTAACACAACCGACACTTCAGACCTGATGCGGCGGTTGGTGAAGGAAGACTTGCTCAAGTTTGACGACAAGCCCCTTTTCCCAGAACGCAAGGCTTATACCGTTGGCTATCGTCTTTCTGACCTGGAGCAGCAGCTTTACCACAAGGTCACGGAGTACGTGCGGGAGGAGTTCAATCGGGCGGATGCGCTGGAAAATAATGGGCGCAAGGGCACGGTTGGTTTTGCGTTGACTATCTTGCAACGACGGTTGGCATCCTCTCCAGAGGCAATCTATCAGTCGATCCATCGTCGTCGAGAGCGGTTGCAGAAACGGCTTCAGGAGGAAGAGGCATTCAAGCGGGGCTTAGGTGCCCAACTTGATTTTGGACGGACGATCGACCCGGAGGACTGGGAAGACGATTTTGATGATGTGCCAGAGGATGAGCGGGAGTCCACCGAAGAAGAAGTAGTGGACCAGGCGACGGCAGCACGGACGGTGGCTGAACTGCAAGCTGAAATTGAGCAGCTAAACCAGATTGAGCAGTTGGCTCTAAAGGTCAAGCGCAGCGGTAAGGATAAGAAGTGGGAGGAACTCTCTAATCTCCTGCAAAACGAGGCGGAGTTGTTTGACGCGCACGGACATCGCCGCAAGCTGGTTCTCTTTACTGAACACCGCGACACACTCAACTACCTTGCCGATCGCATCCGTACTTTAATCGGTCGCTCTGAAGCGGTCGTGATGATTCACGGCGGCATGGGACGCGAGCAGCGCAAGAAAGCGGAGGAGTCCTTCAAGCAAGATGTAACGGTTCAAGTGCTGCTGGCAACGGATGCTGCCGGGGAGGGGATTAACCTTCAACGAGCGCATTTGATGGTGAATTATGACTTGCCCTGGAACCCCAATCGGCTAGAGCAACGGTTTGGACGGATTCACCGGATTGGGCAAACGGAGGTCTGTCATCTCTGGAACCTGGTGGCAGAGGAAACCCGTGAGGGTGAGGTTTACCTGACGCTGCTGCGAAAGTTGGATCTAGAACAGAAAGCCTTGGGCGGCAAAGTCTTTGATGTGTTGGGCAAGGCGATCGCCGGGAAAGACCTGCGTGACCTCCTGATTGAAGCGATTCGTTATGGCGATCGCCCCGACATTCGGGCAAAGCTGAATCAGGTGGTGTCAGACCGTTTGGATCAGCAACGGTTGCGCGAACTCTTAGAAGAACGGGCATTGGCGCGAGACACGATGGATGCCTCCAGAGTGCAGCAGATTCGAGAAGATATGGATCGGGCAGAGGCACGGCGGCTCCAACCCCACTTTATTGCGGCATTTTTCCTGGAAGCGTTTGCCAATCTAGGCGGGACTGCCAAGCAGCGAGAACCCAAGCGGTATGAGATTACCCACGTCCCGGCAATCATTCGCAGTCAGGATCGGCAAATTGGAGTGAGGGAACCGATTCTGCGGAGTTATGAGCGGATTTGTTTTGAGAAGGGACTGATCAATGTTCCTGGTAAGCCACCCGCAGCCTTTGTCTGTCCGGGGCACCCTCTGCTGGAAGCGGTTACAGAAATCACCCTGGATCGGCATCGGGACTTGCTAAAGCAAGGAGCCGTTCTGGTCGATGAAAACGATTTTGGTGAGCAGGTCCGGGCGCTGGTTTACCTGGAGCATTCGATCCAGGATGCCAGTACCGACAGCAGCGGCAAGCGACGGGTAGTGTCGCGGCGGATGCAGTATGTGGAGATTGATGCAGAGGGCAACACTCAAAATGCCGGGTATGCGCCCTACCTCAATTACCGACCGTTGCGGGAAGAGGAGAAGCCATTCGTTGCCCCAGTGTTGGAGCAAGACTGGCTGAAGAATAACCTCGAACCCCAGGCAACCAAGTATGCGATCGCCCACTTGATGCCAGAGCATTTGCGGGAGGTGAAGCAGCGCAAGGAGGATCTGGTTGCCAAGACGATGAAAGCAGTCAAGGAGCGGCTGACCAAAGAGATCTATTACTGGGATCAGCAGGCGGAGCAACTGAAGCAACAGGAAGCGGCGGGGAAGGTCAATGCCAAGATTAATTCGGCTAAAGCCAGAACCAGAGCCGATGAATTGGAGTCTCGCCTTCAGCGACGGTTGACGGAATTGGAGCAGGAACGGAAGCTGTCTCCCTTGCCTCCAGTGGTGGTGGGCGGGGCATTGGTTATCCCGATCGGATTTTTGCAACGGGTGCAGGGTAAGCGGCAGTCGGAGGCTGACTTGTTTGCCAGGGAAACGAAGCGGGTTGAAATGCTGGCAATGCAGGCGGTGATGGCAGCAGAGCAGGCGTTGGGGCATGAACCGCGAGATGTGAGCCGAGAGAAGTGTGGCTACGACATCGAATCTCGTGTGCCGGGGACGGGGGAGCAGCCGAGTCGAGTCCGGTTTATTGAGGTGAAGGGACGGATCAAGGGAGCAGAGACGGTTACAGTCACCAAAAACGAAATTTTGACGGCATTGAATAAGCCAGAAAACTTTGTGCTGGCGTTGGTGCAGGTGCCTGAGTCGGCGGATTTTCCTGAAGGGGATGCGTTTAAGGTTTCGACTACGAAGGGGAGTTACAACGTGGGAGATAACGGTTGTGTAGTGCGGTATGTGGTCAACCCGTTCCAGAAGGAGCCAGACTTTAAGGCAGACAGCGTGAACTATAACTGGAAGGAGTTATGGAGTCAGGGAAGGGAGCCTGGTGGCATTGCATGAGGATACAGAGCATCTGTAAAGCAAAAGGAGGGTTGGCATGGTCGATCGCCAGTTGAATGAGCACGATATCCTGGTCTGCTGTGCGCTCCGGTTCGATGGATACGGTTATCAGAGCGATCACTCCTCTTTTGTGCCGCACAAGGCTGTGTCCGATTTTCTGGACACAGGACGATGGCAAGCATCTGATCTGGAATTATTGGCAAGTTTCTTCTTTCTGCAACGATCGTTATGCAAATGGGATTTGGTCTATGAGCCAATCGATGGCAAGTACTGGCAGTCGTTTCGATCGCTCTTTTTGCAGGTCAATGGTGCTGAGATTCCTCAGACCTACCAGCAACAGGAGTATTGCCAGCAGTGGAATAGAGGATTTCTTCCCCATCGAGATGAATGTGTAAGGCTTATCCGATCCGTGTATGAGAGGAACCAATCTACTAGAAACGCTGCCCTGTAATTTTTAATCCGCTACTTTATCGACAACCGTAATGACCTACCGCAAAAAGCTAATTGAAGTTGCCCTACCGCTCGAAGCGATCAACATGGAATCGGCGCGGGAGAAGTCGATTCGACATGGACATCCCAGTACGTTGCATCTGTGGTGGGCGCGGCGACCGTTGGCGGCTTGTCGGGCGGTGTTGTTCGCGTCGTTAGTGGATGATCCATCGAGCCATCCTGATAGGTTTCCGACTGAGGAAGCGCAGAATGCAGAGCGGCAGAGGCTTTTTGACATTCTGGGGCAGATTGTCACTGTTGAGGAAAAGGGTAAGACAAAACAGGTGGTACGGGGTTTAGTGTCCTGGGATGACATTAATAACCCGAATTCGGGGGTGTTGATCGCGGCACAGCGAGAGATTGCCCGCAGTATTGCCTGGAATCGGGGGGATGAGCCACCAACAGAGCCAGAAGCAGTACGACGTTATTTGGCTGAAAATGCACCTCCAGTTTATGACCCGTTTGCGGGAGGAGGTTCGATTCCTTTGGAGGCGCAGCGGTTAGGGTTAGAAGCTCATGCCAGTGATTTGAATCCAGTTGCAGTGCTGATTAATAAGGCTTTGATTGAGATTCCGCCGAAGTTTAAAGACAAACCTCCAGTCAATCCAGAGGCGCAGTCAAAGCTGAAATTGGGGCAATGGAAAGGGGCGCAGGGGTTAGCGGAGGATGTGCGCTATTACGGGAAATGGATGCGGGATGAGGCAGAGAGGCGAATCGGGCATCTGTACCCGAAAGTAAAGCTGCCAGCAGAGAAAGGAGGGGGCGAAGCATTAGTTATTGCATGGTTTTGGGCACGGACTGTTAAATGTTCTAATCCAGCTTGCGAGTGTCAGATTCCCCTAGCAAGATCCTTTGCATTATCAAAGAAGAGCGGGAGGGAATCTTGGGTGAAGCCTGTAGTTTCTCGACAAGAAAGAATTCCAACTATTAGCTTTGTTGTTGAAGATCATCAAGATGAGAGGTTCCCAAACGGAACTATGAGTCGTAAGGGAGCAATTTGTCCGTCTTGTGAATCTCCTGTATCACTTGAATACTTACGTTCTGAAGGAAAGTCAAAGCGAATTGGTATTCAGTTGATTGCAATAGCTGCGGAAGGTAGAAATGGAAGAATCTATCTGGAACCAAATAGTGAGCATGAGAAACTAGCGAAGCAAACTAACCCTACATGGATGCCTGAAACTGATCTTTCAGTACATCCTCAATATATGGGTACACCTCGATATGGACTAACTAAGCATTGTGATCTTTTTACTACACGACAACTAACATTTCTTAGTGAAATAACCTCGTTGATCAGTGAGGTAAAAGATAAAATCACTGCTGATTATTCCACAAATTACTCTGAACAACAAAACAATTCAAACATTCAGAGTTATGTGAATTCAGTTTTGACATATCTTGGTTTCTGCTTGAGCAATCTTCTAGATGATGATGTGACTCTATGTACCTGGAGAGCAACGCATGGAACAGGTGCAACGGGTCACGCATTTGCACGACAAGCAATATCAATGACTTGGGATTTCCCAGAAGCTAATCCATTTGCAAATGCTGCTGGAGATTTTGCTAGATCAGTTGAGGCGGTTGCCAAGTGCATAGAAACGTTTCCCAATTCAGCCATAGTAGGAAATATCAGTCAAGTTGATGCTGCAAATGATTCATTTTCAATCCAGAGATTGTCGGTTATTTCCACTGATCCACCGTATTACGATGCTGTACCTTATGCAGATTTATCTGATTTCTTCTACGTATGGCTACGTCACGCATTAAAAGACGTTCATCCCGACATCTTTAAAACTGTCTTGGTTCCTAAGAACCAAGAGTTAGTAGCTGATGAGTTTAGACTTGGCGGAGTTGAGAAGGCGAAAACATTTTTTGAACAAGGTCTTAGGAAAGTTTTTTCAAAAATTCGGGATAGCAGTGAAGCTAATTATCCATTCACTGTTTATTACGCTTTCAAGCAAACAGAGAGCGATGTTGATGTTGATTTAGATATTCAGAATCCACAGGATACATTTGCCTCAACTGGCTGGGAGACTATGTTGGAGGGGTTAATGAGTTCTGGTTTTTCGATTGTAGGAACGTGGCCTGTTCGCACGGAACGGAGCGCACGTAGCCGCAGTATAGGTTTTAATGCTCTTGCCTCTTCGATCGTTCTTGTCTGTCGCCCTCGTCCTGTTGATGCTCCCTCCACAACTCGCCGTCGTTTCGTAGACGAACTAAAATCTGAACTCCCTGACGCACTCAAAAAACTCCAGCAAGGCAACATCGCCCCAGTAGACCTGGCTCAAGCCAGCATTGGTCCCGGCATGGCAATCTTCTCCCGCTATGCCAAAGTGCTGGAATCAGACGGTTCACCCATGCGAGTACGCACTGCCCTGCAACTCATCAACCAGACCCTTGATGAATTCTTGGCTGAGCAGGAAGGCGAATTCGATACTGATACCCGTTGGGCACTGGCATGGTTTGAGCAATACCAATTCAACGAAGGGCAATTTGGCGACGCAGAAACCCTTTCCAAAGCCAAAAACACCAGCATCAAAGGCATGGCAGAAGCCGGAATCCTCACTGCCAAAGCCGGGAAAGTTCAACTCGTTCCCCGTGAAGCCCTACCAGCAAACTGGAATCCTGCCAAAGACAATCGAATTCCCGTTTGGGAAGCCACTCAGTATCTCATTCGGGCACTCGACCAGAACGGTGAAACGGGTGCGGCTCATCTACTAGCGCAATTGGGCAACTTAGGAGAAGTGGCGCGAGATCTCGCCTACCGCCTCTACAGCATTTGCGATCGTAAAGGGTGGACACAGGAGGCGATCGCCTACAACAGCCTGGTTATCTCCTGGTCTGAAATTGCCAGATTAGCATTGGAAAAATCAGCGACTCCCGCTCAACCTGTTCAAGGCAGTCTCGAATTCTAAACCCTGGAGGTAAACCTGATGCAACTCACTGTAGAACTACCGGATTCACTCGCAGAGCGGCTCAATGCCTACTTACAAGAACATCCTGAAGAAACGGTATTGAGTCTGATTCAAGAGGCGTTAGAGGTGAAGTTGATTCCGAAAGATAGCTCAGGACTCTTGGCGCTTGCCGGAATTGTTACCGAAGCTCCCCATAACGCCCGCGATCGAGCAGAGGACTACGAAAATTGAAACAGCTTGTGATTGATGCGGGTCCCTTAATTGGCTTGTTTTATGCCAAAGACACTGACCATGCTCAGTGTGTTGCTGGCTTTACTCAGCTAATTCAAGCCAAAACGGTTTTGTTGACCCCCATCCCGATCGTTTTCGAGGTTTACAAGTGGCTGCTACAGAGAACTAGCCCACAACAAGCCCAGAAAACACTTCAGGTCATGCAGGATAGCCTACACCTCATTCCTCTAGATTTGATACGCTACAAACCTTTGTGCTTGCCCTTCCACAATGGCAGGGAAGCTTGGAAGATGCCACGGTCATCACAACTGCATTACGCTACCGCTCTCCCGTTTGGACATTGAACTACAGAGATTTTGGCACGTTCAAAACTCTAGAGTTTTGGACTCCTGATTCTAACTAACCCTCACACCTTGTACTTATGTCTATCAGCAACCATGAACGAGTTGGTCGAGCTTTAAATCTCCTTAAAGAAGGTCTGTATTCCTACATTGAGCGCGAGATGAAAGCTGTTTATAGAGATAAATGGTTGCTGGCATCTGTCCCCCACATCGATCCAGACAATACCCTCCGCCGCAAGCCCGAAGACATTCTCAAAGAAGATGTCATGGCTCAACTCAAGCTGATGTGGGGCAAATGGGATGAGGTTTTCAAGCAAACATTGGGTCAGGCAGAGCGTACCCTCATTAGCGAACTTCGCAACACCCGTAACGCTTGGGCGCATGGCTCCACTTCTGTCTCCACCGAAGATGCCTACCGCGCCTTAGATAGCATTGTCCGCCTTCTCAATGCAGTTGGGGCAGCCGAACAATCCGATGTTGTAGAAAAACAACGCTATGAGTTAATGCGGCAACGCTTTGAAGAACAAGCTCGCCGGGAAACTCGCCGTGCTGCCGTTGCCCCAATGGAAGGAACCCCAACCGGAGGACTCAAGCCTTGGCGCGAGGTAGTGATGCCCCACCAGGACGTTGCTTCTGGGCGGTATCAACAAGCAGAATTCGCCGCTGACCTGTGGCAAGTGTTCCTAGACGAAGGATCAGACGAATACCGCGACCCCACCGAATTCTTCCGGCGTACCTACCTCACCGAAGGACTCAAGCAGCTTCTTACTGGGGCGTTACTGCGTTTGAGCGGCGACAAAGGCGATCCAGTCATCGAACTTCAGACTAACTTCGGTGGTGGCAAAACCCACGCCATGCTTGCCCTCTATCATCTGTTCTTTGGCGTTTCTGCCAACCAACTACCGGGACTGGAGCCTGTCTTTGAAGCGGCAAAAGTCCCCGAACCTCCCCAGGATGTCAAAACAGTGGTGCTGGTCGGCAATAAAATCTCCCCTGGGCAAACCCACACCAAAAAGGACGGCACGGTTGTTCGGACGCTCTGGGGTGAGATTGCATGGCAACTTGGCGGTAAAGAAGGCTACGAGATGGTGCGTCAAGCCGATGAAACCTCGACCAACCCCGGTGATACCCTCAAGCTGCTGTTCAACAAGTATTCCCCCTGCCTGATCCTGATTGATGAATGGGTGTCCTATGCCCGTCAGCTTCACTTCGAGAATGACCTGCCAGCAGGCAGCTTCGATACCCACTTCACCTTTGCCCAAACTCTCAGCGAGTCTGCCAAAAACGCCGATCGCACCTTACTGGTCGTCAGTATCCCCTCCTCTGATATCGAAATTGGAGGCGATCGCGGTCAAGATGCCTTAGATCGGCTCAAGAATGCGATCGGTCGAGTCGAGTCTCCCTGGCGACCCGCCAGTGCAGAAGAAAGCTTTGAGATTGTCCGTCGCAGATTATTCCAGCCGATTGACTCTAACTCCTACGTTGCCCGTGACGCGGTGATCCGCGCCTTCTACGAGATGTACCAATCCCAGGCAGCAGAGTTTCCGTCTGAATGCCGTGAAGCCAGCTACAAACGCCGTCTGGAAGAAGCCTATCCAATCCACCCGGAATTATTCGATCGTCTCTACTCTGACTGGTCAACCCTCGACAAATTCCAGCGGACTCGTGGCGTATTGCGGCTGATGGCAAAAGTCATCCATTCCCTCTGGGATCGAGGAGACAAGAACCTGCTGATTATGCCAGCCAGCGTCTCAATGGATGACGCGCAGGTACAGTCAGAACTGACCCGCTACCTGGATGACAACTGGGTGCCCGTGATTGAAAAAGATGTTGATGGCACGAACTCTCTGCCTGTCTCCCTCGACAACCAGAACCCAAACCTGGGACGTTACTCCGCCTGCCGCCGCGTCACCCGCACCATCTATCTTGGCTCTGCTCCCACGCTACGGGCAGCTAACCGGGGCTTACAGGATCGCCGCATTAAACTCGGTTGTGTGCAACCGGGAGAATCCGTCGCTACTTTTGGTGATGCCCTACGACGACTCACCGATCAGGCAAGCTACATCTACATTGATGGCGATCGCTACTGGATCTCAACCCAACCGAACGTCACCCGCATGGCGCAAGACCGGGCAACCCAGATCGAGGAAGACCCAGAGAAAATTTGGGAAGAAATTATCCGTCGCCTGAAGCTAGATAAACAGCGGGGAGAATTCGCTGGGGTGCATATCGCCCCAGACTCAACCGCAGACATTCCCGATGACGAATCAATGGGAGTGCGCTTGGTCGTTGTGGGACCGCAACATCCCCACATCAGCAAATCAAGCGATAGCCCTGCCCGCCAGCAGTGCGATCAGATTCTCACCACTAAAGGAGCCAGCCCCCGCTACTGCAAAAATCTCCTGCTGTTTCTGGTTCCCGATAAGTCCAAACTGGCACTACTAGAGCAAAACGTTTGTCAGTTCCTCGCGTGGGATTCGATCATGCGAGACAAGGAACTACTGAACCTTGACCCATTCCAGGGCAAGCAGGCAAACACGAAACGGGAGCAGACCAATGACCTGGTAGACAACCTCTTGAAAGAAGCCTACCAATGGATGCTCGTCCCCACTCACCGAGCTAATGCCAGCGATCCCAAACAACAGACCGATTGGACAGAAGTACGGCTCCAAGGGCAAGATTCCCCAGTGCTTCGAGCTAGCCGTAAGGCAGTCCATGAGGAATACCTGATTGTCACCTACGCCGCAAATCGCATTCGGATGGAGGCTCTCGATCCTTACCTATGGCGAGATTCTGACCATATCGATACAAAACGCTTGTGGTCATATCTGAGCAATTATCTATACCTCCCCCGTCTTAGTAACGAGCAGGTCTTACTGCAAGCGGTTCAACAAGGTGTAACAGCCCTCCTCTGGTCTGAAAACTTTGCCTACGCCACTGGCTGGGACGAAGCCAAAGGACGATATTTAGGACTAAAAGCCGGACCCAACGATCCCTTTACCGCGACCCTCAGTAGCCAGAATTTGCTCGTCAAACCAGAGGTCGCCCAACGACAACTGGATGCAGACGAAGCAGCTAGAAAACAGGCAGAAGATGAGAAGAAGAACCAGCCCGGTTCCGATCCGGGTGTAGACGGGAAGGGCGATCGCACCGATCCTTCTGGAGGTGGTATACCCCCTGTTATCCCCCCTCCCACCAAGCAAGTGAACCGCTTTTACGGAGCAGTCAAGGTCAACCCTACCCGATTAATCAAGGATGTAGGGCAGATTGCCGACGAAGTATTACAGCACCTCAGCAGCCTCAATGCTGATATTGAAGTGACTGTAGAAATCCAGGTTAAAACCCCTGACGGCGTTCCAGATGCGGTCATTCGCACTATCACTGAAAACTGCCGCACCCTCAAATTCACTAGTTACGAGTTTGAGGAGGACTAGAGGGTAATTCTTTTGTGAATACTCCTATAACCGGAAACTTTGTCCTTTAAGAGCATCAAAACTGTGATGAATTGATATGCCGAGAGTGGACTTTGGGAAAGGTTGGTCAAGACCCTATCGATTTACTGGTGGTAAGGACAACCCCGATGTCATTAGTCGTTGGGGTTGCAAAGACAAGTCAGGAATTTATCTGATTTCTGATGAAAGTGATTATGAAATCCTCTATGTAGGCAAAGCTGTCTCCATTGATACTCGCCTACAAGATCACATGGAGGCTAAGGGATACGGCAATGCTCGAATTGCTGCGGATGTTGCTAGTGGCAAAACCTTTACTTTGCGCTGGATAACGTCTAGAGATCCAGAACTTTCAGAGTCGATTGCCATTGTCGTTTTGACTCCCAGATACAACGGCAGATGTGAATGGAAGAGGGGGGTTGATAAGGTTGATCTATTTTCATGTTTACAGGAAGCTGAGCGGATTGGGCTAGTTGAATCTAAGGAAAAAGTAGAAGAAAACTTAATTATTAATCTCTGCAATGCCTTGGAGATTAGGATTGCTGAGATCCGTCAGAAGAAAAGTGCGCTTTGTAGTCAAGCTGAGGCTTTGAGCAACTCAACGAATTGGAAAGATGACGAAGAACGCCTGAAGAAGATGCAGGCTGAATGGAAAAAATTAGGGTTTGCGGGAAAATTTTTTGATGACGTAGCCTGGGGGCGCTTTAAACAAGCAATCGATACATTTTACGAACGCCGTAGAACTTATTTTGCCCGTAGAAAAAGTGAACTCTGTAGCCAAGCTGAGGCATTGAATAAATCAGATAAGTGGAAAGAAGCTGAGGAGGGTTTGAAGCAGTTACAGTTTGAGTGGAAGCAGCTAGGATCTGCGGGAAAAGAATTTGACGAGGCGATTTGGATCCGCTTTAAGAACGCCATTGATACGTTTTACCAACGCCGTAAAGCTTATTTTGCTCAGAAGGAGCGTGAGTATGAGGAAAATAAACGTAAGAAGGAGCAACTTTGCCGAGAAGCAGAATCCCTAACCTACTCTACTGACTGGAAAAAAGCTGGAGATACATTTAAGGCTTTAAGCGATCGCTGGAAATCAACAGGTTCCGCTGGTCGGGATCATGAGGAGAAACTTTGGCAGCGATTCAAGTCAGCCAGAGACAAGTTTAATGAACGGAGAAGCGAATATTTTAATCATCAAGAACGGGAGCAACTTGAAAATTTAGACCGTAAGCTCAGAATATGTGCAGAGGCTGAAAATCTCTCTTCTATCGGTGCAAGGATAGCAGGAGATATTCGAGACTCTGTTCAGCGCATAAAACAACTTCAAGCTGATTGGAAAACCATTGGTTATGTTCCTCGCGATCGACGGGAAGAGGTACAAACTCGCTTCCGTCAGGCTTGTGACAAAGTTTTTGAATGGGATCGTCAAGAGCGAGAGCGCAAACAAGCAGAGTGGCGCGAGAAGATGAAGGAAACCATCGCGAATAAAAAGGAACAGGCAAACCGTATTCGCGATTCCATTCAACATGATGAGCGGGTTATCGATGAGAAGCGGGACAAGATTTACAACTTACGTCCCGGTGGCAGAGCCTCTGAGATTAGAGAACATCTAGAGGAACAAATCCGAAGTATTCAGAACAAAATTGATTCTAAGTGGGAGAAGGTAAACACATTGGAGGCTGCAATTCGAGATATGGAAATTAAGATCTATGGGTTCTGACAAGGGGTTATCCATCATGGATTAACCCTGCCCGAAAATCACTTCAATATCCCGTGAGCCACGTAAAACACGGATTACATCGATCCCACCCTCGATCTCTCGGTAGAACACGACATAGTTGCCGATCGGAAAGCTTTGTAATCCCGGCAATAATTCATCCCGTCTCCTCCCCAACCCTGGATTACGCGCTAGCAGGTGCAGTTTTTCTTCAATCCGATCTAAAAACTCATCTGCCCGATCCATACTGTCGTCTGCAATATAATCCCAGATGTCCAGCAGGTCTAGTTCTGCAAGAGGACGTTTAACAACGATCGCCATTACTGCGGTTGCCTCTGACGACGGCGCTGCCGCGCTTTCTCTTTAACCTCCGGCATGTTTAAAAGGGTTGGCTCCCCACTATCCAAACCCGCCTGAATGTCCTGGCGTAACTCCTGCAACCGGAGTTGCTGAAGCTGCTCCCGCTCCTTCAGCAGGCGCAACCCCTCGCGGATTACTTCACTGGCAGAGTAATAGAGACCGCTGGAGACTTTCTCCTGGACAAACTGCTCTAGCTCCGGTGTTAAAGACACATTCACGCTTGAGTCCTCCTGTCACTTGGGCTTCTCTATTTTCGCCTTAATAACAGGGAATAGCAATCGTTGTTATTTCAGAGATTCAGATTTAAATCGGAAGTAGCAGGTACTAAGGTTGCTTGGCGGTCGATCAATGCCTGAAGCATGGAAAGCTGCTGTTCCAACTCAGCGATCGCCTCCCGCCTTTGAATTCTCGCTCTCCAGTCACGATACTTCTCGCTACTAGCCTTGCCCAGGTGCAGATTCTTGATATCGGGGTTCTTGCTACTGAGCTTGTAGTAAATATGCTCGCCTTTGGGAGCAGGGCTGATCCAGACATTGATGGGAGCCACACTGCCAGAGTCGCGGACGGTTTGGATGAGTTGAAGGAGGCGATCGTGCTCTGCTTCTAGATGAGGGCTGATCATTTTGTTCTGTCGATTTAGACGCAAATCGACAGAAATTTAGAGCATAACCCCGTTGGTTGCAACAATTGCGATGCTACCAAACCAATTTGGATTAAAAAAACAAAAAGTTGCAGTTTTAGATTTGTGAGTTATAGTTACTACTATAAAAATTCAAATTTTTGAGGTAGTAACTAGTGGTGAAGCTAGATATACCCGCTCTTGAACAAATTTCTGCTGGGCTAATTCAAGTTGCTCAACGACGAGGACAGCTTTACCCGTATCCTCAGAACCTGCAATTGGGGTACGACAAAGTGGTTCTAAGTTTCCTTCTAGGTGAGGAACCAGAGCGGGCACCGTCTAGTCTCCCAGACTTTTATCAGCAATGGTGTGAAAAGCCTTTCAGCGAGTGGAACGTAGAAGTTGATGCTGAAATTGACGTGGAAAACACACTACTGTTTTTTGGAGAACCAACCGAGATCACAATTGAGCTAGCAGAAGCATTTGGCGGGAGTGTATTTTCTCAGGAGCAGTCTAGGGTTGCATCCACCTTGCTCCAGCGTTGTCAGTCTCACTCCCAGGGAGTGCAACTCTACACCAAATTCCGAAGATTCATCATTGAGCATCCTGTTCTCACTGAGCAAGAGTTTGTGGAGGCAAAAGGGTTATTTGGACTTGGAGTGGGACTAGCTGATTTATTAGAGGAGTGTTATGAGCTAGCGCCTAGTTGTCACCAATGGCAAGGAAATTTCTATGCTTGCCCATACTGTCATGCTTTGACATCTGTAGCTTATGAGCAGGTTATTGCGAATCCAGATTGTAACCGATGTCCATCTGGGCGCAGGTTAAAACGAAAAGTCAAGCTGGACCCATCTATTTTGAAGCTTAGGCGGGGAATTGAACGTTTCTGGTTCTACCCAGGACGGGCAGAAGTTCGGCTCTACGAGAGATTTGTAGAGTTGGGTCTTGAAGTTGAGCTTTACCCATCTTGTGATTGCTATGACCTACGGGTCACATTTCCAGATGGTGAGGTTTGGGCGATCGATCTAAAAGATTATTCAAATCCCTATTTATTAGTGAAGCGTTTGGGTGACGAACCAATTCCTTCCAACCCAACTTGGGATCTTGGCTATATTGTCATTCCTAATGAGCGGAAGCGTGACCGTCCCGCCTATCTCAAAGAGCTGAAGTCCCGATGGCGGTGGCAGAATATCAAGCCGATGTTTGACGACGCTGTTTTTGCTTTAGCAAAGAAGAAGCTTAGTCCCCAAACTGCAGAATCGCCTCAAATATCCGACCGGGAGAGGAAGGTGAAGCATGAGAGAAACTAGAAGTTGGAGAGTGTCAGCTGCACAAACATTACGTAAGTCCAATTTACCGAAGGATCAAATTGAGGCGCTACTGGATGTGGAGCTTTGCTTATTTGCGGTTGAGAGATTGGGAGTACAGAATGATCTGGATACAGCAACTTCTGCATGGCTGCTGATTTCTAGTCGGTTCTATTTATTCCCCAAGTTAAACTTATTATTGGATACCACCGAAGCAAAACGAACTCTATTTAACTTAAGACAGCTGCTTCCTTACATTACGAACGAGGACATCGCGGAGCAGTTGGTACGGGTTTACCGACAAATTCCGTCAAAGTTTCGAGCTTATGAACTCGATGATGCCTATCGATTCTCCAGGAAACCAATGCCCTCTATTTGGGGTAATCGGTTTGAGCGCTTTGAGGATCTATTAGGCAATAAGTTGAAATATCGCAGCCGGGTAGTTAAGTATGCTGATCCTGGACAGGAATACCGATTCAAGTTTGAGGAGAACACCTATAGCGTCAAAATCCCGCAAGAATTGCCTGTGCGTCAAGGCAACGTGATATCACTACATCGGGAAAATGTTAAGCCTATCTCTGTAACTCGAAGGGAGATGCAGGACTCTGCACAGCTTCTGGATAAATGCTGCGGTAGCAACTACGTTGACCGATTGAACAATATCATCGTCGAGAACTTTCAGGGGATGGGATTTGCATCAACGGATGAGCTTGTGTTTGACGGTGTTAAACACATGGTTGGACTCCTTAATGCAGGTAAATCAACCTTGATGGAAATCCTGACGGTTGCGGTAGTACAAAAAGGACATCGGGTTGGTATTGTCCTGAGTGAGGTTGTAACTTGTCTCAGAATGGCAAGTTTGCTTAAAAAAGTTGGGTTACGAGTTTCCGTTGTGATGGGACAGCGAAACCGTAAATTGCACCTGGAAAATTGGCATAGTGTGGATGGAGGGTTAGATGGCTTTGAACATCTATCTACAGCCTGCCCACTAAGCCAGTACTTTCAACCTTCTGTACCCTCCTCACCCCCATGCTTTAACCTCAAGAAGATTGAGGAAGGGGAAGGTGATGACAAGGATGAAGAGGGAGAACGGATTTGTCCTTTAATTGGACAATGTCCCAGACACCGAGACGTCAATCAGCTTGCAAATGCCGATGTCATCCTAACGACAACAGCTGCTGCTATATTTACGCGACCACTGCCTCATGTTAGCCCGCAGTCGATTACCTGTTATGAATTGATGTATCGCACGTGCAATGTGGTTTTCTTCGATGAGTGTGATAAAACTCAGGCTAATTTAGATTCAACATTTCTTCCAGCTATCAAGTTGATTGCCCGTGGAAGTAATGGATTCCTCGATCAGGTTGTAACTTGGACTCGATCTCAAAAGCTTCGCAATTCTAGGAGTGATCTGCGGCAGATTGTTTTTGGACAATTCAATCATGCGTTGCAAAATGCTGATGCGCTGGTCGATAATATCTGCACTCAGTTACAAGTTTCACCTAATGAAAGTGAGTGGTTAGCAGAAAAGTTTTTTACCTGCTCATTCTTAGCAAGGAGTTTTGTTTTAGAGATTGCCAAAGCCGAAGGAATTGATACAGATTCAAATACCTTTATCCTGGACAAGAATTCTGTTTATCAGGAGTTAGCCGAGTTTCTGTTAGGAGACTGGAAAAGCTCTTGGTTAGCTGAGTATGCGATGCGGTTGGCAAATGAGAATTGGCAAGAACAACAGGCAACGATCGCAAGTATTGAGAAAGAACTCACGCAGAGGGGCTGGCTAAAAGCAGTTGAGGATAGGTGGGGTTTCAGTTGTCGATTTGCTTTATTTCTAAAGCTTGTACTTTTTGTTTCATTCTTTCAACAGTCCGTAAAAACCGCTTATGGACTGACAGAACAGACAGATGGTGCTGATGAAATTGTGTTCTTTAATCGAATTCCTCGTGATTTTTATGGGTTAACTCCAGGGTTGGCGTCAGGTTTAGTATGTGGATTTAAGCTTGAACAACAACAGGATCAGCTAACACTCTGGTATTTTCAGGCTCTTGGGCAGGGACGTTGGTTGTTGGAAAACTTTTCTCAAGTATTTGCTAACGAAGGAACTCAAGGTGCTCATGCTCTGTTATTAAGCGGAACGAGCTGGGCAGGGGAGAGTCCCATTTACAATGTTGATCTACCAGTTGACTACCTGTTACGTCCTAAAGAGCATCAAGCTACAGAAGCAGTCTCACAAAGCAATTTCTATTTCTCTCCATGCTACTGGCCTGATGGAAAGTCAGTGCGCGTTTCTGGAGTTAAAGATAAAGAAGATTCTTTACTGCAAGTCGTACGATCTCTGATGCGACAAACAGATATTTTACAGCGAGATTTTGATGCTCTGCCAGCAGGTCGCCAACGGCTAATTTGGTATGTCAACAGTTATGAACAGGTTGAATTCGTTCATAATGCCATACTGACGCTTGATACGAGTCGAGATTGGAGCCATCGTGTTGCAGCTTTGACTGCTCGATCACCTTTGGAAGACGTGGATGAATCGTTGATCGCTCGTGGCAATATTGAGAATTTTGCCAACACGAATCGAGCCATTTTGATTGCACCGATTGCAGCGATCGGGAGAGGCAAGAATATTTTGAACGATCAAGGATTGAGTGCCTTTGGGGGTGCCTACTTTTTAGTACGCCCTCATCCGGCTTCGGATGACCTTGATTATAAATTCCGCTTGGCACTTTGTGAGGAAAGAAAAGCAATCTTGGAAGAACGTGAAAAAGGTCTACGAGATGCGTGTGAATCTTGGCGCAGTGAGGGCTACAGCATCTTTCTAAAGAATCTCGACACAGTTCTACAGTATTCTAATCGGGGGATGCCCAAAGAGGTTAGGGAAGGACTGATTTGGACCCAAATGGTGCTTACTTGGCAAGCGATCGCCCGCACCATTCGTGGAAATCAACCGACCCTGATTCGGTTTATTGATGCTGCTTGGGCACCTAATCTTGCATTGGGTAAGCCTGAAACGGCTCAAGAGTCGTTATTGAAAGGCTTTGAATACGTCCTTCGCCCCTATTTATCAAAGACTAAGACTAGCTATAACGCTCGTGATTTAGCGTTAGTTCGGTCACTTTACGATCCCTTCTATCGCGCTTTGGAGAAAATTGATGGCTTATAAACACATTCAATTGATGGCTCTAACAGTACCAAATCAGTTGATATTACCATTCAATTTATATGCTCTTACAGTTCCTCAGCAATGGAAGGAGCTATTTACTCGACTGCAAAGACATAAGTTGGGAAAGAATTATGTTCTACCTCCTGTTGAGTCATTGAATCCTGTTATTCAACTGTTGTTTGAGGATATCCTTTTCTTTCAAAAAGGGGCATTTAAACTGGGCTGCAGCGTAAAGTGGCTTTATTGTAAAACCGATCAGATCCCTACTCAAAGAATCGCTGAAGTAATCAAAACATGGCTTAGGATTTCGTTTGAAAATTCCGACTTCCTGACGGATGAAGACGTTACGCAGATTCAGGCGATTTCTGGTGATGATCTCCGGTTTGAGCGAGTTTCTATACCGGATCCAATCTGGAGGATTGTAGACGGTAAGTTAGAAATTGATAATCTGTTTTATAGTTTGTTTCCCTATCTTTGTTCTTCTGCTGTTGCATCCGGTTCATTTTCTTTGATTAATCCCTCGACTGGAAATGTTTCTGAGGAAGTTATCTTCTACCCAAGTGCTTTAGAGGGAGAGCGAATTGATGAAGCAATTAGCTGGCCTCCTATTCCAGTTAAACGCCCTCGTAAAAGGAAGGGTAGCAATCAACAGGAAGAAGTTGTTCACTACTACTCATATTGTCTGAAATTTGCGTTGCACTATGATGCAGGTGGTTTTCCTTATCTAATTTGTGATGCTGGTATTAGGCGCTGGGTGAGTTGGCGATTGGGTTATCTTCCTTCTGCGACTAGTGTTTGTATTAAGCCTGTAGGTGCAACTCAATTTGCCGCTTGTAAGCTCCGGTATGCAGGCAAGGAAAGGGGGATTGAGTTTGAGAATAATTTAATTCGTCTTTTGCAAGAACTTAAGTATCGAGATCGCTTCGCTGTGGAAGATGTAATTGCAAGCCCTTACAAAAACAGTGAGCTTGTATGGGCGACTGTTTATAACAATCAGATGTCAACTTCTCACAATGTGAATCCTGGGTTCTTTCCCGTTGACATTGTGATGTTTCAACAAGCTTGCATCGAGCGATTTCAGCAAATTTTAGGGACAGAATTCTCCCTCTTAGAGCCGTATTCTCGGTGTTCTAATGATAAGTCCTTAAGGCAGGTAAGCTCTGCTTACAGTGAAGTCGAGAAATTTGTAAAATCTCACTTTGCCACAGTTGTAACTGCACCTCCATTCTATATTCCGCCTGATTTAAGGTTAGTTTTACTAGCACAGAGCCAAGAGGCAAAAGATTTAATTGTTCCCTTGGCTAAGAAGTATGGAATTACAGATGTGGAAATCTATGATTTGGGTGTTTTAGGAGCAGAATTACCTGGGACCTCTTGGAAAAATGAGTGTAGTGATAGAATCCGCAAGTTCCAACAATCTCTTCATGCTTCTTCTCCAAATCAGAAAACACTTACCCTAATTGAGATTCTGCCTAAGGAGATGTTTTGGCAGGATTCGAAAAAAGATCCAAAACCTTGCTTTCGTCCTGCCTTAGCCATGTTAGGTAGTGTTACCGACCACTTTGAGCCGAAAGCAGAAGATGACACTGAAGATTTCCTGAATCTAGAAACGTTGAGTACAGAAATAACTCGTCGTGAAAACAAGGCAGCTGATGAGTCAGAAGATAAATTTTTCAAAGCTCCGTCCCTCAAGAGCAATTTTGCTCATCGGGTCGAGAATACTCTTCTGACTGGTTTATCAATGGCAGGTGCTTATGTATATCCGAGTTTTGCTGCTGAAGATTTTCCAACTCATGTTGCAAGTGTAGGAGTTTATTTAATTCCGTTCTACTGCAGTGAAAGAACGGAATACCTTCCTGTTGCAGTATGTATGAGTGAGAGTGGAGTGACAGCTAAAGCCTATGGATGCAACGATTGGCTCGACTTTCATTCCTTCCAAATTCAAATGTGTACAGGCAAGATGTTTCAGCCTATCAAGTTGGACAAAAGTGCTATTCAGGCATGGGTGTTTAACAACTTATTTCAGGAAACGAAACAGCCAACCCTATTCTGCTTTGATGTAGCGAATTTACATACAAAAGGATTAAGCTTCCTGCAGAAGAAACAGTGGCAAAAGCACAGCCTTGCATTTGATGTGGGTCGGGAGTCAACACACGTTTCCCTGCGGAAGTACCCTTATGTTCGAATTGCATCAATCATTACTCCCTACACTTCACAAGTACCTCTATATCGAGCACTTAACAAGCGAGGTGAACTAGCTGGTCATACAGAAGGAGTGTTTTATCCTCCTTCGCAGGGAGATGAGTGTGGACATTATTACCTCAGCAATCAACGCCCCGATTCACGAAGTGGTGGCATCTTGCAGGAAAGCAAGCTGTTACCAATGGTTAAAACGAAAGGGAAAAATGTTGGACAGCCTAAGAAGCCAAAACCTCATGCTCAAGGGTACAACCCTCGTGGCATATTCCTGAATCTGACATTACAGGAGAACGATCGCTTTAGTGATTGGGCAAGTTTTGTTCAATGTTTACGGCTTTATGGGTTAATACACTACCTAGATGCCACAATTCTTCCTGCCCCTTTACATTTGGCTGCTGGACTCGATAATTATCGACCCATACATGCTCTTGGGAAACTATAAAGACTACCCCAATGACATTGTATTGATGCCTGCTTAGCAGACTTTGAGGTGGAACCTATCTGAAATAAACTTCTGTCGAAGCAACTTTTAATCGACAGAAGTCTACTGGCATGGCTTAACTATGAGGCTGACCCATAAGTTTTACTAAAGCCAGTTGAGTTGCCTGGAGCCATTTCACGGAGAAATCAGCATTTGAGGTTGATACATTAACTTATTACTATTTCCTAATGTAGAATTGGCTGAACCCCCGTACTGCTCAGCCTGTGAAAATCAACCGCCACGATCAAGCCAAGATCTTGCCAGCGCAAGAGATCGCTTGGCTGTTTGACGGAAAACTGGGGTTGGTTTCAAATCTGAAGCTATTTCGGCTGCTGGTTTGTTTTAGGGGAGTGAAAGGGATAGAGGCGATCGCCTCCCTGTCGTTGCTCTCTTATATAGAGGGGTTGCCGACTGAGCGAGATCGGGCGTTGTTTGGGATTTGTCTGTACACGACTGCGCGGGTCAATGAGGCATGTTCGCTGCATACCGCTGATGTGTATGGGACGGATGGGCGGGTGCGCGATCGCATTACCTTTCGGCGGGCAACAACCAAAGGGAAACAGGAGACGCGATCCGTTCCGGTGTCGCCAGAGTTAAGGAAATTGCTGGAAGGGTATCGGAGCGATCGTCCCTACCTCTTTCCAGGACGCTGGGGGCGAGGGCATATTTGCCCAGAGTCTGCCGATGCCATTTTACGGGCAGCCTTTAAGCGGTTGGGGATTGAGGGAGCCAGCACCCACAGCTTTCGTCGCACGGCAATCACTTGGATGCACAACGAACGAGTACCGATTAAGCATATTCAGTCGATCTCTGGACACAAGAGCCTGTCGGCGTTGCAGCGGTATATCGATGTGACGGAGAAAGACAAGGAAATGGCGATCGCGACACTCAGTTTTCGATCCTAAATTCAATTTCTGATTTACATACTGATTTAGCAGTGAGCGCGTTAACAACTGACTAATATCAAGTCGGGTTAATTACCCGCGATATGAATAACCTTGCAGTATTCCAAAAGCACATCTCGAAACCCATTGAGCCAGAGGTACTGGTTCAGGTAGTCGTTCAATTAATTCATCTGAATTAGCTTCCACCGTCCTGTAAAAGCGGGAACCTGACGGTAAAGGTTGCCCCGTTCTCTTCTCCTGCACTATCAGCATGAATTGTACCGTTATGAAGTTCGACAATATGACGGGCGATCGCCAATCCTAATCCCAGTCCCTTTACTGAATGTGCCCCTTCAGCTTGACGGAACCGCTCAAACACCTGGGGTAGAAAATCAGCCGTAATTCCAACACCTGTATCTATTATCTGAATTTCAGCGTAAGCGGCATCATTGTTCACGACTGATAGTTCAAGGGCGACGTTGCCGGATGCGGGTGTGAATTTAATCGCGTTGGTCAGGAGATTGATGAGAACTTGACTAAGGCGATCACTATCTCCCATGACGACAACAGGTTCTGTAACAGTTTTCTGCCAGGTTAAATGGATGCCTTTGTCTGCGGCGAGTTGGGTGACCGTTGCGATCGCGGTTTCAATCACAGGCTGCAATTCAATAGGTTGAGGATTGAGACGGAGTTTGCCTGCGGTGATGCGGGAGATATCCAGGAGATCTTGCACCAGCTTGCCTTGCAGCGTGGCGTTACGCTCGATCGTGTCTAACGCTTTGTTCAGCATCACTGGGTTGGGTGGACTGCTCCGTAACATGCGTGTCCAGCCAAGAATCGACACCAGAGGGGTATTCAGTTCATGGGAAACGACGGAGATAAATTCATCCCGACTGCGAAGCGTACTTCTTGCTTCTTGCAATGCCTCTCCACGTAGCTGTGCCATTTGCAGATGAGCCATAACGCGAGAGACGAGTTCTTGCGCTGAGAAGGGTTTGACCAGGTAGTCATCGGCTCCGGCTTCTAATCCTTCAACGATCGCCTCCTCACCCGCACGCGCCGAAAGCAGAAGGATGGGAATTTCTCTAGTTCGTGGGTCTGCTCGCAACGCTCCCAGTAATTCAAACCCATCCAGTCCTGGCATCATCACATCACTCAGGATGAGATCGGGCACTCGTGTTTGAGCCGCTACCAGAGCTGTTGCTCCATCTGCGACGGCTTCCACTTGAACGTGTTCGCTGAGGATACGGGTCAAATACTCCCGCATGTCGGCGTTGTCATCGACTAGAAGCACACGGGCAGAAGCGAGGGTTGGAGGCGGGACTTCGGAGGTTTTGAAAGCCTCCGAAGTCTGGGATGGTAGCCACCGTTCCGCTTCTTCTACATAAGAGGCAGCACTCATTCCGGTGGATGCCAAGGTGCGGGTTGGGGAGCGATCGCCTTCATCTTGAAGGCGATCGCTGGGCAGATGCTTCGTCCCAAATGGTAGAGAGACTGTGAACCATGTCCCCTCTCCTAACGTGCTATTAACCTGAATCGTGCCGTTATGCAGTTGAACCAATTCATGCACCAGAGCAAGACCGATGCCTGATCCTTCATAAGTTCGTGCTTGGGTGCTGCGAACTTGATAGAACCGCTCAAATAAATGGGGTAAATGTTGGGGAGCAATTCCGGTGCCCGTATCTTGAATGTGGAGAATCGCTTGATTGCTGTCTACAGGATGTAACCGAACTGTGATTGCACCCTCAAAAGTGAATTTGAATGCGTTGGAGAGTAGATTCAAAACAATTTTCTCCCACATCTCCCGATCGACAAAGACAGGTTCAGGTAAAGGTTTGCAATCGACAATCAATTGCAAGCCTGCTCGTTCGATCGCTGAACGAAAAACACTCGCGAGTTCTGTAGTGTAGTTGGACAGGTCGGTCGGTTCATAGACCGCTTCCATACGTCCAGCTTCAATACGGGAGAAGTCGAGTAACGTATTAACCAGTTTCAATAAGCGCAGGCTGTTGCGGTGAGCGAGTTGGAGTTGCTGCCTTAGGGAAGATGGGGAAGGTAAGGAAGGTGAGGAGAGTGTTTGATCTCCCCCATCTCCACAAACTCCTTCCAAACTCCTCAACGCTTCCTCCAGTGGCGAAAGGATCAGTGTCAGCGGTGTGCGGAACTCGTGGCTGACGTTGCTGAAGAAGACGGTTTTGGCGCGATCGAGTTCTGCCAGTGATTCGGCGCGCTGTTGTTCTTGTTCACGGGCAGATTGTTCTCGCACTCGCTGAAGTTCTGCTTCCCGCAAGTTTGCTTCGGCACGGGTACGTTCGATGGTTGCCCAGGTGCGATCGGCAATTTCTTCCGCCAGATCCATCTCAAACGTTGTCCATTTCCTTGGTGTGGTCTGGGTGATAGCGAGAATGCCAACAGGCTCTCCCTGCTTGATCACAGGCACGTTGATACCAGCAATAATTTGCAACTGCAAGCAGGTCTGTCTCAGGTTCTCATCCAGCACGTTCGTCGTGTGGACATCCTCAAAGACAAACGGCTGACCGCCTTCAAGCATGGCTCTGAAGATGGGGGAATCTTCTAGAGGATACGCCCCCACCACCGACGGTAAATCTGCTTGGGAGGCATCCCGCCGGATGATGGCACTACCGTCAATAATTTCGCAGTAGTAACATCGGTTTGCTCTAAAGAAGTTCATGGTGGTGTGCGTTACGGTTGCCTGAATTTCAACCGCATCGGAGAGCGATCGCAGGGCATCCGACAACTGCACCCGAAACGCATCCATTTCAGCAAGACGGTGCAACTGTTCTTCTGCGCGGGCGCGTTCAACCGCCGCCCAAGTCCGCTCTGCCGTCTCCTCGACCAGGGCGATCTCTTCTGCTGTCCACTTCCGTGGAGTGGCTTGGTGGACGGCGAGGAAAGCTTTGAACTGCCCTTCTTTGACCAGTGGGACACCGATGATGGCTTCGATCTCGACAGCCTCGTATGCAGCCCGCTCGTCCACTGACAGGTTGGGCAAGTCATCCAGGCTGCTCCACAACAGGTTCCGACCCGCCCGCCACGTCTCCATGACAAACTCCCCATAGTCTTCGAGCTGGTGCCACCCGACCCTGGACGGCACACCAGCCGTGTAATCGTTGACACGGATGAGCGTCTGCGAGCCTGAACCCTCGAACATCTCGGAGTAGAGTACCCGGTTCGCTCCGAGGTGTTCGCCGAGTACGCGGCAGGCGACCTCCTGAACGACGAGCGGGTCGGCAAGAGATCGCAGGGCATCGCTCAATTGCAGCATGTAGGCTTGCCGCTGTTCAGCGCGTTTGCGATCGGTGATGTCGTTGAAGACGGCGGCGACGCGGCGGCTCTCCTGCCCGCCGACTTTGAACGCATAAAAATCAAACCATC
The DNA here is from genome assembly GCF_014697545.1 of Oscillatoria sp. FACHB-1407. Taxonomy (GTDB): domain Bacteria; phylum Cyanobacteriota; class Cyanobacteriia; order Elainellales; family Elainellaceae; genus FACHB-1407. Next base: position 67,289 of record NZ_JACJSA010000029.1, read on the forward strand.
GATCGTGCGGTTGGGCGTATCGTTCGGCACGCACGGACTCGCCCGTGAGCGCGACGTGCCCGTAGATCTCATACCAGTACTCTTCGTAATTCGGGTCAGTCTCGCGCATCCGTTGCCCAGAGAAGTCCCGTCCAGCGAGGCGCACGGCTGCCGGATTCGCTTCGAGGTAGAAAATGTCAATCGGCTTGTCGTTCTCGTCGAAAATCACCTCGGATAGGAGGTAGCCTTCGTCCATCGTTTCAAACAGCGATCGATATTTTTCCTCCGATTCGCGTAACGACGCTTCAGCACGGGCGCGTTCAATTCTGAGCCAAACCCGCGCGGAGAGTTCCCGTAAAAGCTCGATTTCGTCCTCGCGCCAAACCGAGGGCTTACTGCGCGCGACGCCCAGATCGAAAACCCAGCGTCCATTGCTTAAGTAGGGAGTGTTGACAATCGAACCGATGTCGAACACCTCAAACGATGCGATCTGTTCGGGCGTGCGCGTTCCGTCGCGTACGTCGTTGACGATCATCGAATGCCCGGCGCAGAGCAGACGGTGTTCCTCTTCGGTGTGATAATCGGCGAGTACGAAGCTGCCGCTGATTTCAAGCTGACCGGGGGGATGACTGGGGAATAGATAGGTGCATGTGCCCGCCTCCGGGAAAATCTCGACGAACATGTAGCGCGACAAACCGAGATATTCGGTGATGCGTTTGCCCGCTATTTCCATGACTTCTTCGGCAGTGGCGAGCGGCGCAAAATCGTTCATCAAGTCGGCGAGAAAAGTGAGATTCGCCTCGCGGCGTTTGCGATCGCTGATGTCGTTGAAGAGAATCGCCACCTTGCGCTCCTGTGGCTCACCCATGCGGAAGGCGTAAACGTCGTAAAATCGCCCCAGTTCCTCAGCCACGTTTTCAAACCGCTCTGGTATTCCAGTTCGCGCAACTCTGCCGTAACTCTCAAACCAGTGTGCCTCGTGCTGTGGCACTAGCTCATGCATGGTTTTACCGATCGCATTTACCAGTCCGGTTTGTTGCTCGAAGGCTGGATTGGCTTCTAGAAAGCGATAGTCAAATGCGTTTCCAGATTCATCAAACAATACTTCGATGACGCAAAAGCCTTCGTCGATCAAATTGAACAGCGATCGATATTTCACTTCCGATTCCCGCAGGGCATCTTCTGCCTGTTTGCGATCGACAATTTCTGTTTCTAACACCGCATTCGCTGCCAGCAATTCTCCTGTCTGACGCTGCTGCAACAGCAAAGCGGTAGCCGTAAAGTCTGCCAGACTCATCATGATTCGCACATCTTCTGAGTCAAACTGCCGCTGCTCATCGTGAGACATGATCCAGATCGTGCCGAAGACGTGGTTGTCGGCAACCAGCGGCAGCACCAACCCTTCGACGATCGGGATGTTCGCGTCCTGAAAGTAAATGAAATAGCGTTCAGGATGGGAAAAAAGCACAGGAGAACCCTGGTCGAGACAAACCCCGCATGGGCTAAAGTTTCGGGGAGTGCTGCCGCCCACATGGTGGGCTAAAGTTCCTGCCAGAGCAGTCCAGCGAAAAATTTCTTCTCCGTCTGCTGTGGTTTCCAACAAGCTCAGTCCAGTCGTTCCTGCCTGGCATAGCTTCAGCGCCGTATCGACCAGTGTTTGCATCAGGCTTTCTGAGTCTTGCGCCATTTGCTGAGCGATCGCTCGCATAGCTTCGGCTTCTACCTGCCAGTTTGGTGGACGGGGAGCGCGTCGCGATAGCTCTTCAGTCAGCAAAATATCGTTGAGCGTAACAGTTTCAGAATGGGGGTGTTGCATGGCAGTTAAATTTGTAGTTCGTAGTTCGCAATTCAGAATGAGGAAATCGCTATTTCGAGTTACGAATTGTCCATTCGTAATGGCAAACGAACTATAAATGTTGCCCCTCTCCCCTCTCCTTTGCTAGCAACCTTGATCGTCCCCTGGTGCAATTCAACTAAGAGACGAGCGATCGCCAATCCAATTCCCACGCCTCCCGGGGAATGACGACTGGGCACTTCTGCCTGCGTGAAGCGATCGAAGACAGAGGGTAGAAAATCAGGACGGATACTAATTCCGGTATCTGTTACGGTAATGTGAACCTCAGAGTCAACGCATTCAAGCCGAACGGTGACTTGTCCGCCCTCTGGCGTGAATTTGATGGCATTCTCCAGCAGGTTCGCAATGATTTGTTTGAGGCGATCTCCATCCGCAAACATATTGCTCGGCACCTGATCAGATATTGTTTCAATCAGTTGAATATTCTTTGACTCAGCCGTTTCCCGAAAGCTTGTTGCGACATTGCGAACCAGAGAAGCCAGATCAACAATTTGAGATTTCAAACGCAGTTTGCCAGAGAGAAGGCTTGCCATATCCAGCAAATTCTTGAGCAGGTTTGCCTCAATCGTGGCGTTACGCTCGATTGTAGCGAGTGCTCGTGCCATTGCGTCAGGTTCAAGGGATTTAGTTTGTAGAAATCGTGCCCATCCCAGAATGGTCGCCAACGGGGATTGCAGTTCATGCGTGACCGTCATGAGAAACTCATTCTTGAAGCGGTTAGCGGATAGCTCCTGGCGAAGGCGGGACATTTGCAGTTGTGTTTCCACCCGCGCGATGAGTTCACGAGCAGAGAAGGGTTTGATCAGGTAATCATCGGCTCCGGCTTCCAGTCCTTCCACCGTTGCCTCTTCGCCTGCTCGTGCTGACAGGAGGATAATTGGAATACTTTGAGTGATGGGGTCAGCTCGCAACGTTTTGAGCAGTTGGAATCCGTCTACCTCCGGCATCATCACATCGGTTAGTACCAGATCGGGGAGTTGGTGTTGGATTAGATTGAGAGCGATCGCGCCATTGGCAGCCGTCTCCACCTGCCACCGTTCACTCAACAACCGCTTCAGATAGTCGCGCATATCGGCGTTGTCATCGACCAGCAAAATTTGGCTGGATGCCGATGAGGAAACGTGGGCATAGGTTGGTGCAAAGGGTGTTTCTCTTCCTTTCTGACTTGTGACTGCTTGGATACTTTCATTCTCTTGGGGCAACCATTGCAACGCCTCCTCTACATAGGGTGATGTCCCTATTGTGGTTGATGCTAACGTGCGATTTGCCCCAATCCGTTCCGTGGGCAAATGAGCGCAGCCAGTGGGAATCAACACGCGAAAGCAACTGCCTGATCCTTCAACACTGCTCACCTGAACGGTTCCCCCATGCAGGTTGACCAATTCCTGAACCAGGGATAAACCAATCCCTGAACCTTCAAACGTCCGTCCTTGCGCTCCTTTGACTCGGTAGAACCGCTCAAACAGATGTCCGATTTCTGCGGCTGAAATGCCAATACCCGTGTCTTGTACCGCTAGCTCGACCTGGTTATCAACGAGATGTAAACGAACCGTAATTGTGCCTGTAAACGTGAATTTGAACGCATTTGAGACTAAATTGAGAACGATCTTCTCCCACATCTCCCGATCAACATAAATTGGCTCAGGCAGAGGAGCACAATCCACCACGAAGCGCAACTTTGCCCGCTCGATCGCAGACCGAAAAACACTGGCTAGCTCTGTGGTAAAGGTGGAAAGGTCGATGGGTTCGTAAATCGCTTGAATGCGATCGCTCTCAATGCGTGAGAAATCTAACAGCGTATTCACCAGCTTGAGCAACCGCAATCCATTCCGGTGAGCGAGTTGGAGTTGCTCCTTGAGGGAGGATAAGGAAGTAGGAGGGTGAGAGGGTGAGTTTTGCATGGCTTCCACTCTCTCACTCTCCCACTCTCCCACTCTCGCCAAAGCATCTTCCAGCGGACCCAGCATCAAGGTGAGCGGGGTGCGAAACTCATGAGAGACATTGCTGAAGAAAGTCGTTTTGGCGCAATCAAGCTTTGCCAATGCCTCCGCCCGTTTGCGCTCCGCTTCATAGCTTCGAGCAGTAGCGATCGAGCTTTCAACCTGCTGAGCTACCAGTTCGAGAAATGAACGGTATTCTGAACTGAACTGGAGGCGAGGACTGATTCCAGCAATCAGCAAACACTCCACCCGTTCTTTGTTGCTCGATAGGATCGGGAGAATAAAGGCAGAATGGGGACTTTCGAGCCACGGGTCAACCGATAGCACTCCGAAGCGATCGACAACATCTGTGATCAGTTGCGGTTCGCGGCTTTGCAGCACTTTAGCCAGCGGCCAGCCACCAGACTGCTCGCTCAAATCGTTTGCATCTGTGTGTGTGGTTAGCGCAATGGTTGGGGATGCAGCGGCACTGTCGGGGGGCAACCCACTTGAAGCGACCAGTTCTGCTAAGTTGCCTTGGGAATTGACCTGGTAGAACAGAGCAAAGGGAATATCGTAGGGGTTAAGCGTATCAGCAGTAGACAGACAGACAGACTGTAGTGTTTTTGCACCGCTTCCGGCTGTGGCTAGCTCGCGTAACATTGTTAAGCGACGTTGACCAATTACTTGCTGAGTTGTTTCGGTCACGGTGCAGAGTACGCCACTGATAGTACCTGCCTCGTCTCGAACAGGGCTGTAGCAGAAGGTAAAGTAGGTTTCTTCCAGATAACCGAAGCGAATGGGGTGATAAAGCTGGTCTTTGGCAAAGAAGGCGTCGCCTGTGGTCATGACGCCATCAAATAGTTGCTTGGTTACATCCCAAATCTTTAACCAGGTTTCACAGGCGGGTTTTCCCAGTGCTGTTGGGTGCTTTGTTGCAAGGATCGGAGCAAAGTCATCGTTGTAAAGCTGGATGTAATCATGCCCCCAGAAAATGCTTTGAGCAAAGCGAGACGCAAGTATGGTGCTGACGGAGGTACGCAGGGACGACGACCAGTTTTCAACCGGGCCTAAGGGAGTGGTTGACCAGTCGAACGAGCGCATCAAAACTCCCATTTCGCCACCGCCTGCAAATAGGGATTCAGAGAGGGGATTGGGGGATTCGGAAGCGATCGTCATACCTGGCTCTCCTGGATCGCGATGCAGCTTTCAAGTCAACTCTACCAATTCTGTTTCAGACTGATGTTTGCCCAGCCAATTGCGTGATCGTCTCCACCCACTCGATCGGCTGAGCAAACTTGTGCAAATGTGCCTCAAACCCAGCCTTTCGAGATTCCTCCCAGTCCTCATCCTGATAAGCCGTAATCGCAGTGGCGGGAAGATGCCCTCCCTCCTTCGCTTCCAAATCGCGAATTTGCCGAATCAAGTCATACCCACTGCCACCCGGCATCCGAATGTCACAAACCAATACATCGGGTTGGAATGGCTTTAATACCTCAAATGCCGCTGCTGCGCTGGCAACTGCCTTGACGCTCATCCCATGCGACTCTAAGACAACCGTGATGAATTCCCGAATATCTGCTTCGTCATCCACCACAAGCACCCGTAACCCATGAAGCGACTGAGGCATTTGTGTCATCAGCATTTCTCCTTTTGCTCAAATTTCTGTCCAGATAGGTAGCAGGAAAACATAAAGTTGCCTATGTTTTCCTGCTACCTATCTGTCTCCACTCTCCTTGTCGAAGAGTGACGATCGCGCTGATGAATGCATCCGGGTCGATCGGTTTTGTCAAATGTTGCTGAAAACCAGCCGCGATCGCTTGCTGTTGATCCATCTCTCTGGCATAAGCCGTTAAAGCGATCGCAGGAAGCAGTTTGTCTTGATGGAGTAGACGTGAGCGAATCTGCTGTATCAGTGCATAACCATCCATCCCCGCCATCCCAATATCGCTGATTAAGACATCCGGCGTGAACTGATCCAGGGCTTGTAGTGCCTCAAATCCAGAGGCAACGGCTGTCACCTTTGCGCCACCCTGTTCTAATACAAAAGCTTGAAAATCACGGGTATCCGGCTCGTCATCTACCAGCAGAATATGCAAACCTGCTAGAGGAGCGTCAAGGGCTGAGGGCGGAGTATTCAGTGCTAAATTTCCAGTTCTGACTGAATTTTGAGTGTTTTGCGACAGCGGCAATTCAACGACAAAGGTAGCCCCCATTCCCTCACCCTGGCTTTCTGCTTTGATTGTGCCACCATGCATTTCTGTGATTTGCTTGGCGATCGCTAGTCCCAGCCCCAATCCACCAAACTGGCGGGTTGGGGCTCCATCTTCCTGACGGAAATGCTCAAAGATGTAGGGCAAAAAGTCAGGTTTAATCCCCTTTCCAGAATCTTTGACTTGAATTCGTGCAGTTGCCCCCTCTGAAGATAGCTGAATGGTAATGTACCCTCCTGCAGGTGTGAACTTGATGGCATTAGACAGCAGATTCCAGATCACTTGCTGTAATCGTCCAGCGTCACCGTTCACAGTGCCCGCGATCGGTGAGATGATTGTCTCGATTTGCTGTGATTTCGCTTCGGCAGCAAGTCGAACCGTTTCCAGTGCGGCGGAGATGACGAATTGCAGATCGACAGTTGTGATAGTCAGGGCAAGTTTGCCGCGCAAAATGCGGGAGATGTCGAGTAAATCGTCGATCAACTGCACCTGTAGCTGAGTATTGCGCTCAATGGTTTCTAAGGCATGAGCGGTTCTGGTCGCGTCAAGTTTGCCATTGCGAAGTAATTTTGTCCAACCCAGAATGGGGTTGAGGGGCGATCGCAGTTCATGGGAAAGGACTGCCAAAAATTCATCTTTAAGCCGGTTAGCCTGAGCAAGTTCTTCGGCTCTTTGCTGGAGTGCTTTGACCAGTTGCGATCGCTGCAAAGCCGTTGACACCTGATCGGAGACGGTCTGCATCAGTTCTAGTTCTTCTGGTAAGAAGCGATCGCGAGTGCGAGTACCAAAACCAAGCGTCCCGATCGCCTGATTGTTGACCATTAATGGGTAACTGGCATAAGCCCTGATTCCAAGGGGTTGTAATGCAGCAGCCAAAAACCCTGTAGATTCCAGAGCCTTTTCAATCACAGCCGCTGTCTGGTTTTGAACTACATAGCCGCAAACTGCTTGCCCAAGCTCTAAAGTTTTAGCCGCTGATGCAACTTCGGCAGAGATGCCACTATGGGCAACAAGCCGCAAACGCTGCTTATCTTCCTGTAGTAGATAATTGACATAAATCTCTAAGTTGAGATGTGCCGACAGCTTTTGAAATAGAGTGTTGAGAAATGATTGGGAATTCTCGTTTAACAACAACTCGTTGGTCATCTCAGAAAGCAGTTTTAGCCGATCATTCTTCGCCTGGATTAAAGCTTGAGCATCAATTTCACTTTGGATGTCGGTGCAGGTTCCCACCCACTTCGTCACCTGCCCAGCCTCATCTTTGATGGGAGTGCCGCGAACCAACTGCCAGCGCCATTCTCCGGTGTGGAAGCGAAACCGATGTTTGATTTCCACAGGTTCACCCGTTTCCAGACTATGTTTCCAATCAGGCAACGTGTTTGCCAGATCCTCTGGATGCACCACATTCTGCCACTGCCAGCCATAAAGCTGTTCTGGTGGCAAACCAACATAGTCTGCCCATTGCTGACTCAGATAGTCTACGCTGCCATCAGGCGTTGCTGTCCAAATCAATTGGGGAATGGTAGCAGTCAGGGTGCGGAACTGCTGCTCACTGTCGCGCAGGGCAATTTCTACTTGTTTGCGATCGCTAATGTCACGCCCCG